>SUVZ01000205.1 GCA_015061765.1 Lentisphaerota bacterium | reverse complement strand
TCCATCCTGATTGTTCCTGTCATAGCGCGCGATAAAATGCAGATCGGAAATCTTTCCACGTCTGCAAAAGCAGAAGCATGCGCCCCAGTAGCGATGATCCTCAATCGTAAGATTGTTGACCTCGAAATCCACGACGTTCTGGAAAAGTATCGGACAGTTCGCCCGCACATGGGGTCTCCCGTCAACGCGACTGGTGCCCTCGCACAGATCGTTGGCCTTGGCACCGTGAAGAACGGCAAAACCTCTTCCTATGATGCGGATGTTGGAAAGGACGCCTTCAGGCGTCGCACCTTTCTCCGTCCATGTGTTGGCGGAGCGGAAAAAATTCGCGTACACATAATCTGCGAGCGCAAGTTTTGCATTGTCTATCACCACCGTCATGTTCCCCGGCAGAAGAATCGATCTGGACAATATCCATCCCGTCTTTCCCGTCCGCCCGTTCCACGCGGGAATCACGACCTGCCCAATTCCGGTTGCCGCCGCCCTGTCGACCGCATTCTGGATAGACTCAGAATCGTCATTGCCGACAACGTCTGGATCGTTTGGTGTTATCGCGGAGTTCCCCGCCACCGCCATAGACAACGCCATTGCCGTACAAAGGCAAACAAATATCTGTTTCATATCAAATCCTTGACCGTGTTTATTTCCCATTGGCAGACATCACCTCTGCCAGTACTTTTCCTTGCTCAAAAAAAGCTGGTACGGAATGCCGAAGAACGCAAATTTATAGTCGTCCATGAAGCCTTTAGTCGCTTTTAGCGCTTCCAGTTTCCATATTCCGACGCGCGGCTTCTCAGGTGAATACCACAGCTTTGATCTTTTTACGTTATCTTCATCCCATACGCACTTGCCTTCCGGATCGAAAAGCCTGGCACGAACCATCTCATCGCCGCTGCCGCCCTGCGCCAACACGGCAAAACGCCGCGAACCTTCGGGAACAGCTATGTATCCCCCGCCCGGCAATGTACTCCAACCCGGCAATCCGTAGAATGACGATGCGACCAGTGCAACGGGAACATCACTCTCCACCAACGTCATCGCATGTGACTTTACAACCATTCCAAACAGCTTGAAAAAGCCGCGTTCAGGCACATCAAACGAAATCTGCTGCTCTTTTCGGAATTCCTGCTTCAGGCTGACCATGCCAATCAGTTTCCCGTCCAATGTATACAGCCGAAACTTGCAATACTCGAATTTCGAACCGCCGACCGGCTGTACAAGCGCCTTAAGATTAATCTTTCGGGCAGAATCGGCATACAGGAAATACTGCACATGATTTCGTATATATATCGGATTCAAGCGGACCGGCACACCGGGAGACGCATCTGTAACACGATCCTTCGTCAGATCAGGAAGTGGCGTCGCCTCCAATTTAAAAGGCTTTCCATCCGGCCATGTCGGAACCTCAACCCGCCCCCATCCGCAATCTGCTCCCATAGGAATCAGCCTCTCCCCTCTATCAGGTTCGGCGGCAAAACATCCGCTGAACTTGACCGACATCGTAAGCCTGCTCTTGCTGCGAAAGGCATCCCAAGTGCGGTTGGCGTCATTGAAAACACAATTCTTAAACTCGACAGCGCCACGGAATCGGGTAATAGCATCGGTAGCGCGGTGGAATTTTAGAGGATTGTGGTTACCTTCACTACGGCAGTTTTCTATCAATACAGATATTTCGGGAGATGATGAGTTTAGATTAGCTACCGAAAAATCAAATCCCGAACCATGATTTCCACGCACTATGCAGTTGCGGACGACAATATCCCTCAACATTTCCTGCGGTGAATTCGGCTCGAAATCAATTCCCGCCATCGGCAGCGTACCGCAGGTGTTCTCCATCACGCAGTTTTCTATCAGCAGACGGTCTGCGGAAATCACACTGATTCCCTGACGGTTGTTTCGTGAGAGAAATACATTTCTGATGGTCACATCGCTATTGGTGTAAATTTTACCTTTGCGCCCCAGATAGATTCCGTCTCCGCCAGAATCAATGATGCGAAGGTTCTCGACCAAAACATCTGAACAGCTATGGAATGCAAGTGCGTGCCGCCACTCACTCCAGGCATAAAGAGCACTGTTGGTGTAGTCTTCAAACCACATCTTCATGGTTCCGCCGCCAGTGAACGTCAGATTTGTAGCGGCGGTAAACATCAACATCATATCATGCTGTTTTCGATACTCTCCGCGTTTGGCGCACAGCTCAACCCCTTCAGGAATCACCAGAGTGAGATTTGAACGTCCGAAAAGAGGACGTGTAATCCAGGACGATTCTCGCTTATCCAAAACAATCTTCCGCGCTTTTGAATCAAGAGCAGCCTGAATATATTTAGTGGAATCCTTTTGATCAAATCCCCACCACGAAACATTGGCCTCTGACAATTCTCCAGAAGCGACCTTTGCCACAAGATTCGGGTGCGCCCATTGGTGTTCAACGCCTTTTTCCGACGTTGCGAACGCCAGCCCCGACAACGCCGCGACCACAGAAACAACTTTCATCTTCATAACCACTTTTTCTCTCCTGTTTTAGTTTTATCGGATAATTACTTGAAAACCGACGGGGCGCATACTCAAGTAGAACGTAACGTCACCTGTTTCATCATCAACAGTTTCCTTCACCTCTTTTTCCATCCATTTGGTCAGCACACTCCTCGGCACGCTTACATGCATACGGTTACGCAACTCTGCCGCAGCTTTTGAGGATACCGTCATCAGCCCAAGTCTACGCACCTTCTCTGAAAGGGGCACGGCTCCGGCAAGCGCGAATTCAATGTTCAGCGAATCCCCGGGAAATACAAACGGCATATCCGTCTTTACATTCTTGACGCCATTCATCAACAGTTCCTCATCAGTTGTATCCGCAACAAGGATCAATCTTGATGTCGTATTCGAGAACGTCACCGATGCTCCGTCAATACTGTTACGGGAGAGAACCAGCAAGCTGCCGCCTTCCGGGAACGTAAGAAGATTCTTTCCTGACTGCGGCTTTTCAGATATATTCTTGCCTGAGATAAACCTCATGGGGCCTCCAAGCGCAAGAACACCGCTTTCCCGGATGAACACCTCGCCGCCCAATGTCCATTGGGAAAGGAATGTCGCCATTTTACCATTCGGAATCCGCACCTGACCTGCATCCCCGAAACAGAATCCCCGAGACACATCCGCAAACGACATCGATCTCTCGATTTTCAGTTCGCCGAACGTATCAATCAGCATTGCCTTGGGATTGAACGCATCCAACGGCGCACCCAACGACTCTGGCACTGCAAGCGTCAGAGTCTGCCATTGCGCTTTTTCCGCAAAAATCCCATTCCACAAATAGTTCCTCTGATTCTTGATCCATTGGGATGTGACATGGATTGAACCTTTGAATTCAGGATTGTCGACCTCGAGACGGACATTACCCTTGGGCGAACTTGTTGTCGCATGTCCGCGGACAACCAGTGTACCTGCTCCTGACAACGGAGCGTGCAAGCGGATCTCGTGCGTGTCGTACGTATCAAAATAAACCTCGCCTGACGGTACATTGATCTTTTCGCCGCGAATATTAAGATACATGTTTTTCGCGTGCTTGACTGTAGTCCCTCCTAAAAGATTAAGATTTGTCACGGTCATGTCGTTGATGAAACAGTACATTGTGCATCCCGGGAAAAGCGACAGCGACTTGCCAGGGAACACATACGGACCACTCCCCTTCATACGGACATTATTCGTATTTCCATCAATTACGCCCGCCACATAATTCACACCTCCGTGCGGAATCAGGCCATCGCTCCAACAATTGGCTTTATTGAGGCAAGTATCATCTTTCCCGTTGTCCATCGCTCCTTCATCTGTAGAAATTTTGACGACCACATTCCAATCTACATACAATGTATCAACATTGTCTTGGGTCTCTACAACCAAACGGCAAGGAGGAACATAACCGTTCTCGAATGCAGCGACTTCGAATTTCTCCGCCTCCACGCTGCCCGCAGGCGCGGACAAAAGCGGCATCCTGTATGACGGAGCCTTCATCATCGGCTCTTCGGGCAGCATCAGAATCACTTTACCTCTGCCCGACGGCAATTTCAAGTCTTGTCTTGCAACAAAACGACCGTTAGCCACCGACACTGAACCGTCATCATGCCTTTCAATCACAGTGCCTATCGCCAGGCATGCCTTATCGTTGAGAACCAAAGTATCAGCTGTCACAGCATCTGTCTGCCCATATGGCTTCAGCAGTGAATAAGCGCAAACCTCAAGCGTACCGACAGGTGCAGTGCCAAGGTTCAACGTAACCGGCGGACGACCGTTGAAAAAGGATTTCCGCCCACACCGGATCTTGAGCATTCCGTTATAGACGGAATCTTCATTTGCCATATTGACGGCAAACGGCTCTTTCCCTTCGGGACAGAACGCCTCCGCCGCTGAATTGCTCTGCCCATACATAACGGCATCCATCTGAAGCGTCATATTTGTATAGGACGGTCGAAACACAAATGGACTGGAAGAAGGAGCCAGAACTGTCACAACTCCACTCACGCAGTGACGCTTGTTTGCACTCCCCTCCACATAGAATGTTCCTTTCGTCAAGAAAAGTCCAGGAGAGTTAAAAACAAGCTCGGCATCGTTATTGCAATATGTTCTGAAATTCCCTTCCGAAGATGCGTTGCCGATCATAAGCGACCGTCCTGGAAAGAACACCGAACCGGAGGTTTTCAATGGTGAGCAGCAGTACAGCTTATTGGTGACCAGATAATCCCATTCAGGAACAAGCGGACTTCCCTCTTCGCCTCTTAATCCCGTCATCACATTTACCCAGCAATGGGCATTTGTGAACGAATCCTTCAGGGAGAAATCTGACGCCACCAATGCATTTGTAACGCCATCCGCCAATCCCACATTCACTGTAGACAAAATTGCCGCAGCAAATGCAGCTGCCGACGTATTCCTTTTAACCATGGGTGTATCTCCTATTGGTTTATCCGGTGATTTTACCGCAGATGAATTTACTTCTTTTGAGAAATTGTCACCGCGTGGCATGGTAACACTTCCTGACGATTTCTCTGCAACAGGCGAATCATCTGCATAATCATCAGGAATCGATTTACATGACGAGGCCATTATCGACTCCGAAGGATTGCTCTTGCTGTTCTCCACCTCAGTTACATTGCCGCCCAATTCATCAACAGCCACGACAGCCGCATACGTGAGACCCGCAAACAGCAGCATTGCCGCAACTACGGCGGCGATTCTGCGGAACAGCCCGACAAACGCCCACCTTCTCTGAGGCACGGCATTGCCGGAAAGCATCCTGGCAACAAAATCGTCCGCATAACCGTCAGGCAGACGTCGACGGGCATCAGGTTCGTTCATCGCCTGAAACCAACGGCGATGCTCATCCCGCTCGGCGGCAAAATGCGCCCGGCATCCATCGCAGCGCGAAAGATGCAAGTCGAGAGCTCGTTTCTGGCTTCCCGAAAGCGACTCGTCAAGCGCATCCTCCACAAGCGCTCTTGTTTCCATGCAGTTCATCTGTCTAATCTCTCTCCTTCCCTTTAGATGCAGATAAATCGACAGCCGTTTGCGACAAACTCCGGCGCATCATGTTTTTGGCCTTGTGCAGACGGAACTTAACCGTTCCTTCGGGAATCCCAAGAACCTTGGCGATCTCCGGAACAGACATGTCCTCAAAATAGCGAAACACCACTACAACGCGATAATGTTCGGGAAGTTTAGCAACGGCGCTGCGGATAGCCTCGGAATCGGCTTTTGCGGCAAATGCTTCGGCCGGATCCGGCCGTTCATCGGGACATTCCGGCATATCTTCCCAAAAAAGCAGGATATCCAATTTTTTTTTCTGCCGCAGTTCCATTCGCCAGAAATTGACGAGTATGGAATAGAGCCAAGTGTACATCGACGATGCGCCAGAGAAAAGATTGATGCGCTCAATGGCACGCCACAATGTACGATTCACGAGATCAAGGGCGCATGATTCGTCCTGACACATGCGAAAGGCAGTATCGTACAGTCGATCGCCATATTCGGCAATCAACCGTCGTGCGCCGTTTTCCGGGCACGCCTTGATCTCTTCCGCAATCTCCATTCTGATGTATTATATACATATAGATGCATATAACACCAGAATCGTTTGCAGAATATTTCACGGAAACCTTGTGGCGCGCCTTTCGAAAAGGCGAAATAAATCTAACCTAAAATACAGGCCGCCAATCAAGCTCTTTTCAGTCCCTATCCCAATTATTCCAAATTGGTCACCGACAACGCCTTCCGGAATTCATCCGGAGTCATAGACTGTTTCGGCATGAAGCGAAGCGTCTTCGGCCTTCCAGGAAGAAGCGTAAACGCGTTGTCGTCGAATTCGCCGCAAACACCGCGGACATTCGCCCACACGAAGAACGCGGGCTTGTCGGTGCTGAGCGTAATCTGGCAGGGATGCATGTCCTCATGCCGCCGCAACGCATCGGGAACAACGCGCCCTGCCATGACACCCTCACCTTCAACCATCCCCTTTACATCCACCTTCACCATTGCCGCCGCAAGCGGCATATCCTTGTAGAAACCGAAGTGCCAGTCGTTCTGGTACTCGCCGTGTGGAGTCTTCAAGGTCAAAACGAGGAAATAACCACCTTTTAAATTTTCTACACGATTTCCACGTTCTACACGGTTAAAAAGATCCCCTTCCCCGAACATCGAAACCTGCGTCGACGAATCTGGCGGGAGCGTGACGGTTTTCTTTTCCGACGCGACGATCTTCCCGTCGTATGTCCAGTATTCCATAAGCAGTTCACCCTTCACCGTCTCCGCCGTATCGTTGAGCGCGTAAATGCCGCCGCGCGTTACATCCGCCTTG
>SUVZ01000204.1 GCA_015061765.1 Lentisphaerota bacterium | reverse complement strand
AGGCAGAGTGAATGCAACCCCCGCCTATAAGGCGGATTCAATGCAACTATGCCGTACGACAAAGTAAATGCGACGCCCCGCTTCGCGGGTAGTCGCATTTACTTTGTCTTGTCACCTCTTATCAGGATATTTTTATGCGCTTGAAATTAAATCAAGCATATAGTATAATTTGAGCTTCTATTTTTTAGGACACATAAGGAAAAAAGATGAAATCTGATTCGATGCGCAACGATATCTGGAAGTGGCTCGCACTTCTCATTATCGCGGTATTCTCTATATATGTTACGTTCCCGGTGAAGGAGAAGCTCCGCTTCGGTCTTGATCTGAAAGGCGGTACCTCGTTTACGATGGGTGTCGATAAGGATAAGCTTCGCGAGTCCATTATCGCAGAGAACCCAGCCATCACCAATGAGATCGGGGCCATTGAAAAGAAGATGCAGGCCACCCTGCAGGGTTGTGACGCCCGAATCATTCAGGTTGTCCGCCGCCGCATCGACGGCATGGGTATGAATGAGCCTGTCATTCAGGGAATGAAGGACCATCGCCTTCTCGTCCAGCTTCCCGGTGTCGATGAGGAGACGCGCAGGGCGGCGAAGCGTTCGCTTCAGTCTGCAGCGTTCCTCGAGTTCCGTCTTACGCATCCGCGCAATGCCGAGCTCTGCAACAAGCTCCTCAGCCGCGACGTCAGCCCTGAAGGCTACCGCAAGAGTTCCAGCGGTTCCGGTTACGAGCGTGTCGAGAACTATGCTGAAATCGCATCCGCGAAGGGTTATGCCGCCCGTCTCGCCGCGTTCCAGTCTCCCGATCCTCGCTATCAGTTCATGCTTGAGAAGAATGGCGACGGCACCTATTCCCCTAACTTCGTGTCCCGCAAGACGGAGCTGACGGGCGATGCGCTCGTCTCCGCACATGTCGAGCGCGACATGGCTGGTTCGCTCGCGATTTCCTTCTCGCTCAACTCTGCCGGTGCCCGCACGTTCTCTACCCTCACGCGCAACTATATCGCACATGGTCCCAAGAACCCCACGGACCGCGGTCGTCAGCTCGCCATCATCCTTGACGGCATCCTCGTATCCGCTCCTGTGCTCCAGAGCGAGATCGGTGCGCACGGGCAGATTACCGGTCACTTCACTGCCGCCGAAGCCCAGCAGCTGGCCAACGACCTCAACTCCGGTGCGCTTCCCGCCCCCCTCATGATCCTCGCGGAGTCCTCCGTCGCCCCTACGGTCGGTGAAGATGCAATCAACGCCGGTATCGTGGCGGCGGGTCTCGGTTTTGGTCTTGTGGCACTCTTCATGTTCTTCTACTACTGGTTTACCGGTCTTGTCGCAAATGTGGCGCTCTTCCTCGATGTGGTGCTCCTGCCCGCGGCACTCGTTCTCGTTGCGAACGTTCTCGGTGTGTTCGCCAAGGATGCCACGATGGGTGGTTCCGGATCTCTGGCGCTTCCCGTGCTCACGATGCCCGGCATTGCAGGTCTCGTGCTTACGCTTGGCATGGCGGTTGACGCTAACGTGCTGATCTTCGAGCGTATCCGCGAGGAGTTTGAGGCCAACCGTACGGCTGGCGTCGCAATCAAGAACGGCTACGGCCGTGCGTTCACCGCAATTCTCGACTCCAACATCACGACGATTGTTACGGGCATCATCCTCTTCATCGTCGGTACTGGCCCTGTTCGCGGATTCGCGATTACGCTCACCGCCGGTGTCGTGCTTTCCATGTTCACTGCAGTTGTGGTGACGAGACTTCTCCTCGACAACTTTGTCGATGCGGGTCGCACCAAGCCGTTCCGCATGCTCAAGGCTTTCTCGCGTACTCCGAAGGTGCCGTTCGTCAAGTTCGGAAAGACGATGTCTCTCATTTCGCTTGCGGTCATCGTCGTGTCCCTTGCGATCTTTGTATTCCGTTTCAACACTAATCGTGCAAGCGTGCTTGCGGTCGATCTCACGGGCGGTACCTCGATCGTGTATTCATTGGATCAGGCCAAGAAGCCTGCCGTTGGTGACATTCGCAAGGCGATGGACGCTTTCGACAATGCCGCCATCATCCAGTATCAGGAGGGCGTTGGCGACACCACGCTTCTTGTGAAGACGGGTGAGACGGCTGAGACGGTGAAGGGGCAGGCTCTCGAGAACCGCGACGTCGGCGCCCACGTGACCAAGCTTCTTCAGGAGAAGTTCCCTGATGCCGCATTCAAGCAGGTTTCAGTGGATGAAGTCGGTTCAATGGTCGGTGCGGACCTCAAGAAGTCCGGAACATGGGCCGTGATCCTCTCGCTCTGTGCGATTCTCATCTATGTCGGATTCCGCTTTGAGTTCGGGTTCGGTCTCGGTGCCCTTGCGGCTCTTGCTCACGACGCGCTCATCTCGCTCGGTATCTTCTCTCTTTGCGGACGTCAGGTGTCGCTCATCGTCGTGACGGCGATTCTCACGATCATCGGCTACTCCGTGAACGATACGATCGTCGTGTTCGACCGCATCCGTGAAGACCTCCGCAAGGACCAGAAGACTCCGTTCAAGGATCTCTGCAACCGAGCTGTGAACATGACGCTCTCTCGTACGGTCATTACGTCTCTCACGACTCTCTTTGCGGTGTTGGCGCTCTTCTGCTTCGGCGACGGTTCCATCTTCGACTTTGCGCTCACGATGCTCATCGGCATCATGGCCGGTACGTATTCGTCGCTCTTCATCGCATTGCCGATCATGATCTGGTGGTATCGCGGCAAGCGTCCCCAGTTCGACAAGGAACAGCTCCAGCAGGGTTGAGTCCAATAGATTCCAAGGTGCATCGGATTCACCTTGGAATCACAGGGACGGCCGCGAAGAAAAGGTGCATGAAAGTTCTTCCATGCGATGATGTGTCGCTTGAAGTGGCGGCGGCACTTCTTAATTCAGGTGGTGTTGCTGTGATTCCCACGGACACGGTGTATGGTCTTGCTGCGCATCCGGCATTCCCGGATGCCGTCGAAAGGTTGTACACGATAAAGGGACGTGAAAGCGGAAAGAAGATCGCGTTTCTTGCTGCTGATGCGGCGGCGGTCTGTGCGTTTGGTTTTTGCTTCCCGGAAAAGGCGTCGGAACTGGCGGCACGACATTGGCCTGGCGCTTTGACGATGGTCTTGGGCAATGAAGGTTTTAGAGTGCCGGATCATGCCTGGACGCGTAGGCTTCTCGCGCTGTGTGGTGGAGTTCTGAAGGTGACAAGCGCGAATCTTTCAGGAGGGCGACCGGCGATTGATGCACCTCAGGCTTTGGCGGACATCGGACTTTCGGCGGATTTGGTAGTTGATGATGGCGCATCGCCTGGCGGCGTTGCGTCCACCGTCGTACGCGTGGAAGCGGACGGCACCATTGCGGTCTTGAGAAAAGGGGCCGTAGAGATATGATGGACGAGGAAGTCAGGGAGATTTTGCGCGTCGATTTCTGACGGGCGAGATGGCTGATGCCCCAGTAGGGTGGTTCGGCTGTTGACTTTATTGTTCGTCTGCACAGTGATTCGCTTTAATGAAATGCAATGCCCATTGAACCTCAGGGCCGCTTTTGGTACAATATGCGGAAATTTACGAAAGGTCCACACAAATGAAGATTGCCATCGGCGCCGATCACGGCGGATTCGAACTCAAGGCCAAGCTTATGGCCGCTTTCAAGGATTGCAGTGACTGCGGTTGCTTTGATCCTGAAGCTTGCGATTATCCTGACTATGCTGCTGACGTCGCCATGGCCGTCGCAAAGGGCGATGTCGATTTTGGCGTTCTGATCTGCCGTACTGGTATGGGAATGTCTATGGCGGCAAACCGCTTCCAAGGCGTCCGCGCGGCGCTCTGCCGTTCCGTCAGCGAGGCCGAGATCGCTCGCAGGCACAACGGTGCCAACGTCCTCTGCATCGGTGCAGACGAGACGGATGAGAAGACCGCCTACGACATGCTGAACGCATTTGTCGCGGCGCCTGTCGATGAAACTGCCCGTCATGCGGTTCGCCGTGCAAAGCTGGAGCGCGCGAAGCGCCTTTCCGATTTCTCCCTCCTCGCGAAGGAGGATGCCGAGGTTTGGGCTGCTATCAAGGCTCAGGTCGATCAGGAAGATACCGAAATCAACCTCATTGCGTCCGAGAACACCTCTTCACGCGCGGTCCGTCTTGCCGCAGGCAGCGTGTTGATGAACAAATATGCCGAGGGATATCCGGGCAAGCGCTGGTATTCGGGTTGCCTGCCTGTTGACGCAGCAGAGGAGCTTGCCCGCAAGCGTGCATGCGAGCTGTTCGGGGCCGACCACGCGAATGTACAGCCGCACTGCGGCAGCGCGGCGAACATGGCGGTGTATCTCGCCACGATCAAGCCCGGAGACACGATCCTTTCGCTCTCGCTTGACCAGGGAGGTCACCTCTCCCACGGCTCTCCCGTCAACTTCTCGGGCAAGCTCTACAACATCGTTCCGTATACGGTTGACCGTGAGACTGAGTGTCTTGACTATGATGCCCTTGAAAAGCAGGCTATGGAGGTCAGGCCGAAGATTCTCCTTTCCGGCGCCAGTGCCTATCCGCGTGCGATCGACTTCAAGCGCATCCGCGAAATCTGCGACAAGTGCGGTGCGATCATGCTTGTGGACATGGCTCACATCGCCGGCCTTGTCGCCGGTGGTGCGCACGAGTCGCCAGTTCCCTACGCCGACTTCGTCACCTCCACCACGCACAAGACCCTTCGTGGCCCGCGTGGCGGTCTCGTGCTCTGCAAGGAGCAGTACGCCAAGGCGCTCGATTCCGCTGTGTTCCCCGGAATGCAGGGTGGCCCGCTCGAGAACATTATCGCCGCCAAGGCGATTTGCTTCCGCGAGTGGATGCAGCCCGAGATGAAGGAATACGCCGCGCAGATTGTCAAGAATTGCAAGGCGATGTGCAAGGCGGTCCAGGATCGCGGTTTCCGCATCGTGAGCGGCGGCACCGACAATCATCTCTTCCTCGTCGACGTCAAGCAGAAGGGCATGACGGGCAAGGATGCCGCCGCCGCGCTCGACAATGCCGGCATTGTGGTGAACAAGAACACGATCCCGTACGATACGGAGTCTCCGTTCAAGACGAGTGGCATCCGCGTGGGCACGGCGTCCATCACGACGCGCGGCATGAAGGAGGCTGAGGCCGCCAAGATAGGCGGTTGGATCGCCGACATCCTTTCTGACATCACAAACGTCGAACTCCAGCAGAAGGTGAAGGCGGAAGCCGCCAAGCTCGTGGCTGGATTCCCTGTTCCGTGACCGTAGGGCTGGTCAGTCTCGGCTGCGCAAAGAACGCGGCCGATCTCGAGGTGCGGGTAGGTCGCATGCTCTCCGAGGGGTGGACTCTTTCGTCCACCCCTGACCGTTGTGACGCGCTTGTCGTCAATACGTGCGCGTTCATCGAGTCCGCCCGTGAGGAGGCGGAGCGTGAGATTCGAAGAGCCCTATCCCTCAAACGCAAGGGCGCGGTGAAGCGCGTTTTCGTCGCTGGCTGCTATCCGGAACGATATCCCGAACGTGCGTCACTTTTCAAGGGCGTCGATTCGTGGGAAGGGGTCCCCAAGAAGTTCGGTTGCCAGCGCATTCCCGGTCTTCGCCTTTCCGGAAAGGCTTTCGCGTATCTGAAGATTGCGGAAGGATGCTCGCACCGTTGCGCATACTGCGCGATTCCTGCGATTCGTGGAAAGTACCGTTCGCGTCCGATGAGCGCGATTCTGAAGGAGGCGCGTGATTTTGTCCGCACTGGAGTGCGTGAGCTGAACGTCATTGCGCAGGATCCGATGCTCTACGGAGTGGACTTCAAGCCGGCCCCGGGAAAGTCGAGGCCGAATCTTGTCACCTTGCTGAAGGCGCTGGACAGGATTCGCGGCGATTTCATGGTACGCGTCCTATATTCCTATCCGAATGAGATTACGGATGAGTTTCTTGGGTGGATGCGTACGAGTCCGCGAGCGGTGAAGTATGTGGATGTTCCGCTTCAGCATACGGATCCGGCGGTTCTGAAGGCAATGGCGCGCGGAAGCGCGGTGAAAGCTACGCAGGAGGCGGCGGAACGCATCCGCGCCGCAGTGCCGGGCGTCACTCTGCGCACGACGGTCATGACAGGCTTTCCCGGCGAGACGGCAGCGGCCTTCGCCCGTATGCTTGCCGATGTGAAGCGCATGCAGTTCGATCATCTTGGCGTGTTTGCGTATTCTCCCGAGGAGGGGACCGCCGGAGCCGCGATGAAGGGGCGGCCGCCGATGAGGGTGGCGCAGTCGCGCGCACTTAAGATCATGGCGGCGCAGAAGCGTATCTGGGACAGGAAGGCGAAGTCCATGGTTGGGCTGGAACTTCCGGCACTGGTCGTCTCCCCGGGCGTCGCCAGACTCGAAAGCCAGGCTCCTGATGTCGATGGAGTGGTTCGGTTCTCTGATGAGGACGCCGCAATCGCACCGGTCGGCGAGTTCGTGCTTGTGCGTCTCATAGAAGTCAGAGAATACGATTTCATCGGTGAGATTGTTTAAGCTGATCAGACCGGGTAGCAGATAAAACCTGGACCGATAGAATTTCAATGTGAAACGGGGCCTTTAGCTGCAGAAGTTCGCATAGACGAAAAGCTTTCTGCTGTTGTTTCGTGCAGAGGCGTCGCCACTTCCGTTGAATGGTTGTTTGACCTTTGGGCGTACGGACGGATTGACGGCTATTTCTGAATCGTAAGTTCACTGCACGACCGACATCTTGGCACAAGTGTGAGCAATTTGATTAATCTATGTTCTGAATTATTTCGTAGTGCGCGAAACTAAATGCACCATTGCTGAGGTAAATGCACCTGTTCTTATGAGATGGCAGTTCTGTCGGTGTTTTATCTCATTTAAAGAGGCGCAGTTATTGGAATTTGGGA
>SUVZ01000203.1 GCA_015061765.1 Lentisphaerota bacterium | reverse complement strand
CTACTACAAGATGCCCGAGCAGACGGCGAAGTGCATCGACGAGAACGGCTGGCTCCATTCCGGCGACATTGGACGCATGGACAAGGACGGCTACTACTACATCACCGGACGTCTCAAGGACCTCATCATCCGCGGCGGCGAAAACATCTCGCCGAAGGAGGTCGAGGATTTCCTCGGTACCATGCCCGGCGTCAAGGACGTTGCGGTCGTCGGCTGCCCGTCGAAGAAGTACGGCGAACAGCCTGCGGCGTTCATCATCCCGTCGGACGGCGTGACGCTCTCTGAACACGACGTTCAGGTGTACTGCAAGGACAAGATATCCTGGTTCAAGATTCCGAAGTACGTGCACTTCCTCGACATCTTTCCGATGACCGCATCGCAGAAGATTCAGAAGTACAAGCTTCGCGAGATGGCTCACGAACTCTGGCCCGACGCCTGATCGGGGCCAGAGATGCAGTAGCCTTGCATCGTCTTGGAGTCCGCCTCAGCGGATGAAGTTCGTGCGGACTATGGGTTCGAGCGCCGGACGCTCTATGCCCGCCGCCTTGCCCGCCGCGAAGCACTTCACCATCCAAGCCATGTTCTTTGCGAGTGAACGCATGATCTGGAGCCCTTCGAAATCCTGCGCCACGTCCTCGGTCTTGGTGCCGTGCACCATTGCCCAGTACTGAGACGGGACGATGGGAAGTCCGCAGATGTAGAAATATTTGTTGAGCTGGTCGAGAGCCGCAGTCGTCCCGGCGCGCCTTGCGGACGCGATGCACGCTGCCGGCTTGCCGCGCAATTTGCCGCCCGCGGCGAAGAACACGCGGTCCATGAACGAAGTGATCGCTCCGGATGCCGAAGCCCAGTGGACTGGAGTGCCGAACACAAAACCGTCCGCAGTATCGGACAGAGAAATGAATTCGTTCACCTTGTCGTTGCGGAAGCAGCCGTTTGCGCCGTCTCTGCGGCAGGCTCCGCATCCGATACATCCGGCGAGAGGTTCGAGGCCGAGCCAGAAGATTTCGCTGTCGATGTTCTGGGCTTTGAGTTCCTTTGCGATTTCATCAAGTGCCGCGCGCGTGCATCCGTATTCGTGAGGAGAACCGTTTACGAGCAGAATCTTCATGTGTTAGGACCTTTCATTTGTCTTTGGCTCTGCATTATGGAGCAGGCTTCGCTTTCTGGTTTGATTTTCAGAGATCGCGTATGGCATGGGAGAGCGCTGCGAGGCCTGCTGCAAGATCTGCGTTCTCCACATGGACATTCTTCGGAACGCTTAGCTTCACGGGCGAGAAGTTCCAGATGCCGCGTATTCCGGCTGCCACGAGCATGTCGGCGCATGACTGCGCACAGCTTTTGGGGACTGTCAGTACAGCAAGGCGCAGGTTCATTCTTCGCACGAGGTTTACCATCTCCGACACATCACGCACCGGCACGCCGTGTAATTTGCGGCCGATCTTTGCCGGGTTGGAGTCGAATGCGACCACGAAATCGAAATTGTGCTCACGGAACCCATCGTAGCCGAGAAGCGCAGTTCCCAATGATCCTGCGCCCACGAGAACCGCGTCGGTCGAATTGTCCCATCCAAGGCATACCGTTATAGCCTGGGCAAGTGCTGCGGCCGGGAAACCCTTTCGGGGGGTACCGATAACGCCTGTTATGGCGAGCTCCTTACGCGTGACGACGGGATCGAATCCGCATGCGGCCGCAAGTTCGGCGGCGGAGACATATTCCATCCCCTCTGCCATCTTTTCGCGAATCCAATTGAGGTACAGCGGAAAGTGCCGGACAATCCTCAAAGGGAGAATGACAACTTGACCATCGTTTTTCATGGCGTAGATTATATCATTTTGCATCGCATTAAGGCAAAAGACATCATACGTGAATTTTTGATGCCCCTGTCCGGACGTCGTCTTGGGCCGACTTGTTGTTATATGGGATGTTGTTTGGTATAATTCGACGGTTTTCAATTTCAGGAGGTATAGAATGACACTAGAAGAACAGGTCAAGGCGATGCTCGACGCACTTCGTCCCATGCTGCAGCAGGATGGCGGCGATATGGAATTCGTAAGCATGGAAGGCAAAACGGTTACGCTCCGTCTTGTCGGGCACTGCGGCAGCTGTCCTTATGCGATGATGACACTCAAGCAAGGCATCGAGACCAAGCTCCGTGAACTTGACCCTGAGCTCACCGTTGAACGTGCAATGTGATCTTAATTTCTCTCTGGAAAGAGTCTTTCAGTTATGAGCACTTTTAATGTATCACTCGTAGGCGTTGGTGGCCAGGGCATTTTGCTCACGGCCAATCTGCTTGGCCGGGTCGCAGCTCTCGCCGGTCTTGACGTGAAAAAGTCGGAAATCCATGGAATGGCTCAGCGTGGCGGATCGGTCGCATCGAGCGTTCGTTTTGGCGAGAAGGTCCATTCCCCGATCATCCCCGCCGGCGAGAGTGATCTGATTGTCGCTTTTGACCGCCTTGAGGCTCTTCGCTGCGCCTTTCAGCTCAAGGCTGGAGGCAAGGCGCTCGTCAATGACGTGTATCTCACTCCTGTGACGGTGTCTTCCGGTCAGCAGCCGGAGGTCTCCGATCTTACCGGCTCGCTTGCGAAGGCGCTCCCGGGCGCAATATACGTGGATGCCGCCGGGATCGCAATGGAGGTCGGAAACGACCGCACGGCCAACATGGTGCTAGCCGGTGCGCTTTCCGCACTCACTCCCTTTCCCAAGGAGCTGTGGCACAAGGCTATGGCAGAAACGTTCACGGGTCCCAAGGCAAAGCTTCTCGAGATGAACGAGAAGGCGTTTGCCCTCGGTCGTGCTGCCGCTCTCGCGTAAAGGACGTTAATACTCCGTCGGTGTACAGGTTTGATATCTTTGTGACATGATTGCAGACATGAAAAATACAATCTTTGCGTTCTGTGCCGCTGTCACGGCGGCGTCATTTGCCGCCGCAAGGCCTGAAATCTCGTGGTCCATCATGCACCCCACGGCAATAGACACCGCCTATATGAAGCGGGTCGTCGAGAAGGCCGTCGAGTATGGCGGCGTCGATTCGTTCGAGGCGTGCGGCGACTGCCATTCCGCCTATGGTGGCATCAACGGGCTCTCGATGCTTGAGCCGTATCCGAACGCCCACGCGCTTGTCAACCCCGCATCCGTGAAGAAGGCCCGTTCGGAACTCAGGGAAATCTGCCGTCTCGCCCATTCCATCGGCAAGCCGCTCTATTACTGGCACCGCGAGATATTCATCCCGAAGGGGATTCTCAAGGACCTTCCCAGTCTCATTGACGAGGACGGCGAGTTTGACCTTCTCGGCGACACGTACCGCGACTATCTCCGCTTCAAGCTCTCCGAGACGTTCAAGCACTGCCCTGAGCTCGACGGCGTCGTGTTGACTCTCACTGAGGCGGACTATTCCGTGATCCACAATTCGAACCCCAAGCGCTATCCCCCGAAGAAGGTAGTGGAGCATCTGGTGCGCATCTTCGCCGAGGAGCATGAGAAGCGCGGCAAGCGTTTCATCCTGCGCTCCTTCGGTTCCAATTCGCAGGACTACGAGGACATCATCGGCGGTGCGGTCCGCGCCGCGCGCGACCACGGCTTCGAGATCGAGACGAAGGTGACGGAGGCGGACTTCGTCCCCTGGCTGTCCAAGAATCCGTTCATGAAGAAGAACCGTCCCCTCACGCTCGGTGCGGAATGCGACGCTCTCGGCGAATACCTTGGTGCCGGCTATCTGCCAGCCGCCCAGGTTGCGCGCATACGTGAATATGTCGACAGCGCATACGAGGAGGATGTGGACCGCTTCACGATCCGCATCGACCGCGTCGGCAATTCCATCTTCGATTCCGCGCACGAGGTGAACCTCTACGCCTATATGCGTTTCATCCGCGACCGCAGGGCGACGGCCGATCAGGTCATCGGCGAATATTCGCGCAAGCGGTTCGGCGCGGCGGCGGACGACATGGCCAGGCTGATCAAGGGTGAACTCGAGATGGTGCGCAACATCCACTACATCGCGTCGAACCTTACGTTCCACTCCTTCCCGATCAAGCCCAACTTCAAGACGGTGAAGGCCGGAGGCGTGTTCTCCGTCTATCGCGAAAACTCCGACCTTGAGGCGGCAAAGGACATCTGGAGCATACTTGATTGGATGAAGACTCCATCCCACGCGCAGATCCTTGCGGAGAAGGATGTCGGTCTTGCGGCTGCGGAGCGCGGCCTTGCCGAGATCGAAAGGCTCAAGCCTCTTCTTCCCGCCGATGAGTACGTCCGCCAGCGCCGTGCGTTCTCGAACGCAGTGAACGGCGGCAAGGCTCTCCGCGCATACACCCGCTGCGTGGTTGCGTACTTCAGGGACATGGCCGCGGGCAAGGATGTCCCGGATTCGCTCAATGCCGCAAGCGCCGCCGCCGTAAAGGAGATCGAATCGCTCATGACCAACGTCAACGACGATTTCACCGGCAAGGGTTCATACTTCAACGTGGTGGGCGGAAATCTCGACCGCGTGTATTTCGTCGGGCTCCGGTTCTTCTGCCGCGAGCTTGTGCGCGAGTACGGAATCGAGCGCGCGATGCGGAGACGGCTCGAACAGGAGAAGGCCTACGACTTTGTGATTGCGGGCGGCATCTACGACGACAACCGCGTAATCCGCACGATGCACGGCGCCTATTCGCAGACGAAGAGTGACCGCGTCGTCCGTTATGCCGGCAACCCCGTGTTCCCCAACGGGACAATCACCGTCAGGCTCAATGCCCCGAAGGACGCGAAGGTTTTGGTTGATCTCGATCCCGACGGCGCAAAGTCCTGCCGCATCGACAAGTCGTGGAAGGATGGCGTCTGGACCGTGACCATCGGCAAGAAGGGCATCGACTACCCCGGCGTTCTCTCCATCGCTTGTAAGCCTTGATCGCCTGTCGTTCATAATGCATATCCTGATTTCTTTAATCCAGTCCAGTGGTTCCGTCGGCTTCCGTGCGTTGCATGATTCCTTGAAGGGTTGAACTGCGAATGAAAGCGAAGTGGATTGATCTTCAGGTAAATGGATGCGGTGTTGCCGATTTCAATTTGCCCTGTCTCACCGGTAAAAAGGTGATGCCGCAAGATAGGCAGGGACAATACTCTCGCCCTCGTCGGCATGTAATGTTCGTCAGGATGTTTCGGCATGACAGTATGGATTGTAAATCCTTTTGACAATCTGCCAACTGAAGGCTACAGGCCGCAGCGATATTGGCTCATGGCGGAGGCGTTTGCCGCCGCTGGCCACGATGTGACGTTGTGGACACAGGACTGGAGCCACGCCAAGAAATCGCGGCGTGAGGAGTGTCCTCCGGACGGTGCATTTGCATTGCGGTTCGTACATGTACCGGGATATCGGCGAAACATATGCTTCAGGCGAATATGGAGTCATTGGCGATTTGCCAGGAACTGGGTTTCGGCAGCCGTTCGAATGGCGGAGAGGCCGCAGGTCATTGTGGTGTCCAGTCCTCCGCTTTTCATCGGCAGTGAGGTGCGACGGTTTTGCGCTGACATTGGGGCGAAGTATGTGGTGGACATCATGGATGCTTGGCCGGAGACGTTTGAGCGTGTTGTTCCCAAGTGGTCACTTTGCTGGATGCGGACGATTGCGGCGGGCAATTACCGGGGAGCCGCCGGGATAACCGCTGTCACCAGAAGCTATCTTGAACTCGCCAGGAGGTATGGTGCAGAGTGTCCGATGCATCTATGCTATCATGGCATACAGTTGATGCAGGATGCGCCAGCGGTAAAGCGGTCGCGAAAGCCCAATCCATCCTGTCTGCGGCTGGTCTATATCGGGAATATGAGCCTCAGCTATGATCTTGCGACGGTTGTGGATGCCGTAAAGTCTGATGTCGGACTCATGCTTGATCTTGCCGGATCTGGACCTGATGAACCTTCCTTGCGCGAACGGGCGGCATGCTGTCGGCGTATTCGTTTTCACGGATATCTTGATGAGGAAGGATTGCGTTCCCTTCTTTCGTCTGCCGATGTTGGCGTGGTGCCCATGTTCGATGAATCGTGCGTTGGAGTGCCGTACAAACTTGCGGACTACGCGGCGGCAGGTCTGCCGGTGGTGAGTTCGCTGCACGGTGAAACGGCGGAGCTGCTTTCAAGATATAATGCCGGCGTTACGTATCGGGTACGTGACGTGGCGGCGTTTTTGGATGCCGTGCGTCGTGCCGCGTGCCTCGACTGTTCTGATATGTCGCTTGCGAAGCTGTTTGATTCCTCTCGGCTCTACAGGGAGTATGTCGGATTTGTCTGCTCAAAATCCGCAATTTGGTAGCAAGCTTTTTAGATATGGCTGAGATACCAGAAACTTCGACTACGCTTTTGCGCGATCTGGCTAAAGACTCCCAACATGCCCGTTGGGGTGAATTTGTCGCCCGGTACCGTCCGATGATGGAGTCGTACATGCGTACGCATTTCCCGGCGGTTGACGCCGATGATGCCATACAGGAGACGTTGATCGCCTTGATCAAGGTGTTTCCCGTATATCGCTACTCTCCCGATGAAACAGGTGCGTTTCACAATTATCTCACGGGCATATTGCGCCGTCGCGCATCACGGCATTTCTCGGGCGAGGCGGTAGCGGGGAAGTGTATCGCGTGGTCAATGCGCAGAATGGAGAGATTGCCGCGCTCAAGGTGTTTGCGCGGAAACCGGATGCGGATGATGGCGTAACTCTTGTCGTCAAGGCGCGCTTTCTGAGGGAAATCAGATTTCTTTCCGCCAACGACTATTCTTCCTTCCCGCGTTTTCTTGCGGAAGGGGAAACAGACGGCCGTCCTTGGTATGTGATGGAATTGCTGGAAGATAGAAGTCTTCCGTCTGATGATGCAGGTGTCGCGGATTTCATTCTGAAGATTTCAAGGA
>SUVZ01000202.1 GCA_015061765.1 Lentisphaerota bacterium | reverse complement strand
CCTTCATCAAGGCGCAGCGCCGCGCCCGCAACATCGCCTATGTCGGTCCGGACGTTGAGCAGGGCGGTCCCTGGGGCTTCCGCCACCAGTTCAACATAGCCGACTCCGGTTTCGGTCTGCGCGCTCCCCGCGTGTGGAACGACCGTGCCGGCGAAGTCGGCCGCACTCTCGATGCGAAGGACTACGACACGAAGACGCTCTTCGGCAAGGAGGGTGTCGGCATTCTCCATCTTTCCGGCCTTATCGCCGCGATGAGTCCCGAGACGACGAAGTGCTGCCTCAAGCTCGCCGCCGAGGCAAAGAAGTACGGAGTGCTCGTTTCGTTCGACCTCAACCACCGCGCCACGTTCTGGAAGGGCCGCGAGAAGGAGCTCGCCGCAGCGTTCCACAAGATTGCCTCTGTTGCCGACATCCTCGTCGGGAACGAGGAGGACTTTCAGCTCTGCCTTGGCTTCAAGGGGCCCGAGGCCGGCGGCAAGGACCTCAACGGCAAGATTGAGCGCTTCAAGGAAATGATCGTCCAGGTCACGAAGAAGTACCCTAACGCCAAGATGTACGGCACGACTCTCCGTCAGGTCATTTCCGCATCCCGCCATCTCTGGGGCGCGATTCTCTATTCCGGCGGCAAGTGGTTCGTCGAGGAACCCCGTGAGATCGAGGTGCTCGACCGCATCGGCGGCGGCGACGGTTTCACCGGCGGACTCCTCTACGGCGTCCAGCAGGGCTGGGCTCCCGGCAAGTGCCTGCAGTTCGGCTGGGCATCCGGCGTGATGGCGGCATCTTCGCTCAACGACTATGCCGAACCTGCGGACGAGAAGCAGGTCTGGGACGTGTACGCAGGCAATGCACGCGTCCAGCGCTGATATTTAGGCCAGTCAGGCAAAGAAAAGGACGCGCCAAACGGCGCGTCCTTTTCTTTGCCTGACTGCGAGAGCCACTGTGTTTAGCAGATGCCCTGGGCAACCATTGCGTCGGCAACCTTGATGAAGCCAGCGAGGTTTGCACCTGCCACGTAGTTGCCCTTCATGCCGTATTTCTCGGCCGTGTCGTAGGCATTGTCGTGGATGGACTTCATGATGTCCTTGAGCTTGGCATCAACTTTTTCGGCGGACCAGGAGAGTCGCATGGAGTTCTGGCTCATCTCAAGACCGGAGACAGCCACGCCGCCGGCGTTGGCGGCCTTTCCGGGTGCAAATGCGACGCGGCCGTTTAGATAGTTGACAGCGCCGGCCGTGCAACCCATGTTTGACGTTTCGACAACCATCATGCAGCCGTTCGCAACGAGAGTCTTCGCGTCATCTTCGTTGAGCTCGTTCTGGATCGCGCACGGGAACGCAATGTCGCACTTGACCTCCCAGGGCTTGCGGCCCTTTACGAACTTGGCGCCGAACTTGGCGGCGTAGGGCTCGACCACGTCGTTGTTGCTGGCGCGGAGCTCAAGCATATAGTCGACGCCTTCCTGCGTCATTCCCTTTTCATCATAGATGTAGCCGTCGGGACCGGAGATCGCGACGACCTTGGCTCCGAGCTGGACGAGCTTCTGGGCGGCGCCCCAGGCGACGTTACCGAAACCGGAAAGTGCGACCGTCTTGCCCTTGATGTCCTGGCCGAGCTTCTCGAGCATGTACTGGGCGAAGTAGACCGTGCCGTAGCCGGTGGCCTCGGGACGGACGAGAGAACCGCCGAAAGGACGGCCCTTGCCGGTGAGAACGCCGACGAACTCGTTGCGAAGGCGCTTGTACTGGCCGAAAAGATAGCCGATTTCGCGGCCGCCTACTCCGATGTCGCCGGCAGGAACGTCGGTATCGGCTCCGATGTGGCGGGAAAGCTCAGTCATGAAACTCTGGCAGAAACGCATGACTTCGCCGTCGGACTTGCCGCGCGGATTGAAGTCGGAACCGCCCTTGCCGCCGCCCATGGGGAGCGTGGTGAGGGAGTTCTTGAATGTCTGCTCGAAACCGAGGAACTTGAGAACGGAAAGTGTAACGGTCGGGTGGAAGCGGAGCCCGCCCTTGTAAGGTCCGATCGCGGAGTTGAACTGGACTCGATAGCCGCGGTTGACCTGAACGACACCATTGTCGTCGACCCAGGGAACACGGAACATCACCACACGCTCAGGCTCGACCATGCGCTCGAGGATGGCGGCCTTTTCGTACTGGGGGTTGGCTTCCAGAACGGGGGCGAGTGTGGAGAGCACTTCCTCGACGGCCTGGATGAATTCAGGTTCGTTTGCATTCTTGGCCTTTACGTTGTCCAAGACTTTTTGCACATAACTGCTCATTGTTTTTCCTTTTTAACCTGCATTTGGGCTGGGATGTTGCGTTGTTGTAGCACCCGTGCCAAAATGAAATTGACGCGCATTTTATCAAAAAGTAAAATCACGCGCAAATATCTCAATGGAGAATCTCTGCCGAGGTAAGATGTTGAATGCAGTGGTAAGTGTGTTGATTTTCAGGAAGGCGGGGGGCGGTTAATTCGAAAGTGCATTTCCGCTAGAGGTTTTTTGTTTTTTTTTTTTGTAAGAACATATTGTTTTCAAAAAAGTTCTTTGCTACAATTCGCGCCGCTCCACCGGAGTGCATCATAAACCTGTCCGCGCCGGCAGGCGTTGGACGCAAAAAGGAAGGCGGTATGAATGAAAAGAGAACTTGCTTTAACCTTTGCGGCGGCAACGCTATCGGTTAGTTTGATGGCGGACGTTGCGCAGATTGATGGGTTAGAGTGGACATATTCGCTTGCTGACGGTCACGCGGTGGTTGAGGGAGTTGAAGAAGGATTTGAGGGCAGTCTTTCAATCCCCTCCAAGATTGGTGGATATCCCGTGAAACGGATCGGCACGGGTGCGTTTGGAATGCAGACCGGCATAACGTCTGTAACCATCCCGGAAGGAGTGACAGAGATTGGAGAATACGCCTTCTCGGAGTGTGAAGGCCTGACAAAGGTCGATGTTCCTGACAGTCTAACGCATATCGAAGGATATGCGTTTTGTTATTGCGGGAAATTGGAATCCATCGACCTGCCAGACACTCTGCAGAGAATCGGACTCCAGGCCTTCATCGGTTGTCAAAGGCTGTCCATCGGTGATTATGTTGTCGTGAAAGGGCGATTGTATGATTACTTCGGTGAAGATTCAGATCTGGTCATACCGGATGGCGTGACGGACATCACCGAATGGACGTTCTATGGCTGGGACAACATTACGAGCGTTACCATGCCGGACAGCGTGACAAATATAGAGTCAATGGCATTTTTCATGTGCAGCAATCTTCATACGATAGAATTTGGCTCCGGACTGGAAAATATAGCTGATCTCGCATTCCACGAGTGCACCAGCCTGTCGTCCATCTCCTTCCCGGACGCGGTCAGGAGAATAGGCGTCCAGGCATTTCAAGGGTGCACCTCTCTCAATGCCGTAAGGTTTGGCGCCGGTACCGCATCAATGAAACTGGAATTGGGATACGACTCCTTTTCGCGGTGCAGTGCACTCGCCAATATTTCGTTTTTAGGAGAACTTCCATCTGGCCTTGTCGATTCCGGAATATTTTCCTCTTCTCCAAAAGTGAGATGTCAGAAGGCGTTCGCTGACGATTATGCCAAGGTCGTGCCAGAGGGACTGTTCATCGGCTACTTATCCAACTCCTTCAACGAATGGGTGACCTCTGGGGATTGTGAATTCCAGTCGTCAGGCGAAACCGCTTGGATAGGCACATATGACGATTCACATGATGTGTCCGGATCATTGCAAAGCGGCACTCTCCAATCTGGCTCCTACCCGGTTCTCTCGACCACTGTCACAGGACCGGTGCGGGTGTCATTCTGGTGGAAAACCAAAGGGGGTGACTATGCATATGATTCAGGACATGCGTTTGTGTCCGTCGACGGTACGGCGAAAGGTTGGCTTACGGACCGTTTGGAGCCTGCCGGGATTGCAATCGGCGGCAACACAGACTGGCAGAATGTCTCATTCGACATAAAGGAGACAGGTGCGCACAAAATCGAATGGACATTCAAGCGTGGTTTCAACGCTGATGGATGCGTATTGATCGACGAGTTTTCGGCAACCCCGCTGGTCACGGTCACTTTTGACCTTCTTGGCGGATCGATGGCAACCTCAGGAAGTGTCTCAGAGCCTGCCGGAACGTTGATCTCCCTTCCTGACGCAGCAGATTGCACCAAGCCATATCATACGCTTATCGGATGGAATTGCGTAACAATGCCTTACAGGGCGGGAACATCCTACACCGTTCCGTGTTCCGATACCACACTTACAGCCATATGGCTTCAAAACTACCTTGCCGATCCTGCAATATCCTGCTCTGGCATTGGAGCTTCCGGTATGGTTGAGACCGAAAACACGACAATAACCATGTCGGCGGAAAAAGGAGCGGCAATCCACTATACACTTGATGGAGCGCAGCCAACCGAATCCTCTCCACTGTACGAAGGGCCGATTACCACATGTGCGCGATCTTTTACAATCAAGGCCATTGCCGTGAAAGACAATTACATCAGCAGCTCGGTTGTTGAACGTTCATTGATACGAGCTCCCCATGGGTTGCGCGAAATTCTCGACATCTCCGCAACCAACATAATGATAACATCCGGCGGAGACGTCCAATGGGAGAGGATTCTCGGGGCTGACGCGTCCGACGGTATTGCCGCCCTGAAATGCGGTGCCCTGCAATCCGGACAAAAGGCATGGGTAGAGCTGACCGTCATTGGATCGGGAAATCTGAGCTACCGGTGGAAATCGGGCGTCCCGGGCACTGAAGGAGCAAACTCCTCCTACACGCTATATATCGACGGACAACTCTTCTCCCGTCTCGAAGGGTCCGCCGAATGGATGAGCGAATCGTGCTGTTTGGAAAATGGAACGCACACGTTCCGCTGGGAATGCGTTTGGAACAGCGAAGGGACAGGTGTTGGGCGTGGATTCCTTGATATGATATCCTGGGAGCAATTTGAATCTCCGGCACCATTCCCCGAGCTGGGGCTTGATGCCACGCCCGGCGCTGTGAGCATGGCTTTGTCCGGCACAAAGGATCAAAGGGTGCTCAATCACATCAAGAACGCCAGAGATTATGCGAACTATCGTGCCTGGGCGCAGGAGGTATCAAAGACCCTTGTTGCACGTAACATGTCTGACGAGATGAAGATGGAAGCAATAAAGGAATCGCCGCATGCATGGTTGTCGTATGCACTTGACGCCGGAAGACTTCTTGCGACACCTCCAACAGAGAGCGACGTGAAGATTGCGGGATTCTCAAACAGCGATATTCCCGGGGTGTTCAACATGACGGTATCCGTAGAAGGGATCTCCATCGGGGACAATGCGACACCTGAAAACCTTGCTGAGATATTTGGAGTCGAAGGATCGGCAACGCTGAACGAGGACGGGTTCTCTTCAGACAATGTCCAGATGATGCTCTTGCCCGCCTCGGAAGGCAAGGTCCAAATTCTGGCAATGCCACTGCAGGCTATTAATCGGAGTTTCTTCTTCCGCGTCAAGATGACACCATGACCTCAAATTGTCAGGCGCGCCATTATGAGGCGCGCCTGACAAGATTCTTCCAACTGCTGAATTTGGGTTTAAAGTGATTGTTGCATCGGTTATGAGATATTCGCAGCATTGTTGCTGGGATAATATGGGAGTAAACCTGGAAAGAGTTTGATCGACGGCTTGTATTTGTTAGTTAGGGAACTTATCTCTGTTTTCAGCGGGATCCACCCCGTCGACGGCAAGATTTCATGTGGTTTCATCGTCTTCGATAGTCATTTGTTTAGATTTTGAATCATATTTATTCTCTGCCCTATTGGAAGCGAAAGACTCACTCCAGAGAGAATTCTCATTTTTTATAGCCCAACCCGTCCATGCTTTTTTGAAATCTACACGACAGTTTTGAAATCTACACGACAGTTTTGAAATCTACACGACAGTTTTGAAATCTACACGACACAAACACGGAGAATTATGGTACAATACATACTTTCTTAAGAGAAATGCATCCTTGAACAAAGGCGGGAGACATGGCGAAATATCTCGATCCAAAGGCGGATTTGACCTTCAAGAAGGTGTTCGGCGAGCACCCGAATCTTGTTGCCAGTCTCTTGAACTCCCTCTTGCCGCTGCCGGCGGGAGAAGAGATTGCCGATATTGAGTACATGTCGCCTGAGCGGGTACCGCGAACGTCCATCGGAAAGAACAGCATTGTCGATGTGTTCTGCAAGACCAGGGACGGGCGCAAGTTCATCGTCGAGATGCAGATGTGCTGGACAGCCGATTTCAAGGACAGGGCGCTGTTCAATTCCGCGAAGGTGTATGTCGACCAGCTGGAACACGCCGAAGATTTCTCCCTGCTGCGTCCGGTATATTCGCTCAACCTTGTAGATGCAGTTTTCGAAAAGGACCTGCCGGAGTTCATACACCACTACAAGGTCGTCCACGAGAAATACACGGACAAGCTGATCGAGGGATTTCACATCGTATTCGTGGAACTGCCGAAGTTCAAGCCGCAAAGCATCGCCGAGCGCAAGATGGCGGTGTTGTGGCTTCGTTTCCTGACTGAGATAAACAAGACCACCGAGAAAGTCCCCGATGAGTTCATGGAGTCGAGCGAGATCAGCCAGGCCGTGAAACTAGTAGAGGAGTCGGCCTACACGCGGGAACAGTTGATGGGATACGATCTCTTCTGGGATGCAGTGCGTGTAGCCAAGACCCTCGCCTCCGCTCCTGAGCGCAGTTACAAGGCCGGTCTTAAGGAAGGCAAGGAAGCTGGTCTTAAGGAAGGCAAGGAAAGGCTTCTCCAGACGGCGCGCAATCTGAAGGCGCTGAATCTTACCATTGAGCAAATCGCGGCGGCGACCGGCCTTGCCGCAAGCGAAATAGAGAAGCTTTAACCCCCGAAACCATGAATCGCGCAACTGCCATAGAATCGCTTGCGAGCACACTTGGAAATAAGT
>SUVZ01000201.1 GCA_015061765.1 Lentisphaerota bacterium | reverse complement strand
GTCTCCGCAGGATAGCGACCAGGACGTTCAAGCTTGCGCATGCCGACGCCGAAGAGGTCGCGGCAAAGTTCAACGACACATGGTCCGGCGATTTCGGGATCGGGGTTAAGCTGATCAAGATCGCGCGGGCATTTCCGGAGGCGAATGCCGTGATGGTGACAGCACCCGGGGTGATCCTTGATTCGTGCGAGAGGGTGATACGCGAGATCGACGTCGAACCCATGCAGGTGTACATAGAGGCGCGGTTCGTGGAGCTTTCGTCGACGGCATTGCACAAGCTTGGGATCGACTGGTCCATGCTGGAGGGGATGAAGGGTTCTGCATCGTTCGGCGGAGGCGTGAATTTCCACGATATCGGCAAGGGTGTGCAGGAATATACGCGCACCACGACCGATTCCGCCGGCACTACGTCGTATAAGCTGACCGGTGGCACCACGGCGGGAGGAAACGGCACGTACATCGGCGGCGATGACGGTACGATCTCCCACTTCAACGGTACGCTGAACTTCTCCGAGATGTACCTCGTGCTGAGCGCGTTGGAGCGAGAGAACGACACGCGCATATTCTCAAACCCGAGAATCATCGTCGCCAGCGGCAAGAAGGCCACGGTTGACATGACCACGAAGTACCCGAACGTGACGGTCGCGGCCAAGCGCACCTCCAACAGCAATTCCGACTCCCTCGACCTCGACATGAAAATGGCGGAGATACCGGGCGAGGACAAGTTCATGTTCGCAAAAGAGGCCTTCTTCAGCTGGGGCATAGAGCTTGAGGTCACGCCCCGTGTCGGAACGAACGGCATCATAAACGTATCCATCGTGCCGACCATCTCCAGCCGTACGGATTGGGTGACCGCCGGCGCGAACGACACGAACAACAAGACCACCGACAACAATGCGGGATCCTATTCCGCCAAGTATCCGGTGATTGACGTACAGCGTCTGGTCACCGACTTCTCGATGCGTGACGGGTCCACGGCCGTCATCGGCGGTCTTTCGAAGACGACAGAGGAGCAGATGGACAGCGGCATCCCGTATCTGCGCGACATTCCATGGATTGGGGACAAGCTTTTCGGCGGCAAGTCCAGACAGAAGGTGCAGAAGGAGATTCTCGTTTTCGTGACGGTCGGATTTGCGGAACCGACCGGTCTCAAGAGCGATGTCGGTCTGCCGAAAAACGCCGTTCTGGGACGCGAATACACCCAGGGATTCCGCAAAGAGCCGGGGGATCGCAGAAGCGGGACGGCGGGTGTCACATCGCTTGATCTGCGTTCCATTGAGAAGCAGGCTGCGGATCCGGCATGGACAAACAGGGCCGAGAACACCGAATTCAGGTTCCCGATGCCGTTCACAAAGAGAAAATGACGATTTCAGTATATGGAGGTCCCACGATGGAGTTTGAAAACACTATAGGTCTTGAGACGCATGTTCAGCTGAAGACGAACACAAAGATGTTCTGCGGCTGCCTGCTGAAGACGGGCTGCGAGCCGAACACGAACGTCTGCCCCGTATGCCTGGGCTATCCCGGCGCGCTTCCTGTCATGAACAAGGAGGCCGTGAAGCTCACGGTGATGAGCGGTCTCATGCTTGGATGCGAGATCAACCGCCATGCGACGTTCGACCGCAAGAACTACTTCTACCCCGACATGGCGAAGGACTACCAGATTTCCGAGAACGGCAATCCCCTGTGCATTGGCGGAGGTGTCGAGATCGTGCGCGCCGACGGAACGAAGAAGTTCATCCGCATCAACCACATCCATCTTGAGGAAGATGCCGCCAAGATCAACCACTATGCCGCCCATTCAGGCGTAGACTTCAACCGCGGCGGCACGCCGTTGATGGAGATCGTGTCCGAGCCGGACATCTCCAGCGCCGACGAGGCGATCGCCTATTTGACCGCGCTCAAGGAGATTCTCGTGTACGCCGGGGTGTCGGACTGCAACCTCGAAGAGGGAAACATGCGTTCCGACGTCAACATCTCCATCCGCCCTGTCGGCGAGGCGAAGCTTGGAACGAAGGTTGAGATCAAGAACATGAACACCTTCAAGGGCATCCATGCCGCGCTCGAGTACGAAGCCCGCCGACAGAGGGAGTGCATGGTCCATTCGATTCCGATCGTGCAGGAGACCCGCCGCTGGGACGGCGATTCGATGGAGACCGCCTCCATGCGCTCAAAGGAGAACGCGCACGACTACCGCTATTTCCCTGAGCCGGATCTCGTGCCGGTCGCCCTTACGGAGGAGCAGGTCGCCGAATGGAAGGCGCTTCTGCCGGAGAAGCCGGAGACGCGCCGCGCCCGCATGATCGAGGAGTACGGCATAGCCGAGTACGATGCGGGCGTGCTGTCCCAGCACAAGGCAAATGCGGACTACTTTGAGTCGGCGGCGAAGGGCCTGGACAAGAAGACGGCAAAGCTGCTCTGCAACCTTTACATGTCGGATGTCATGGCCCTCATGAACGCCACCGGCAAGTCCATCGGCGAATGTGCGATGAAGCCTGAGGCTCTGCGCGCTCTTGTCGAACTTTCGGCCAAGGGTACGATCAATGGTCCTACGCTGAAGGAACTGCTCCCCGAGATATTCGAGAAGGGAGGCGATCCTGCCGCCATCGTCGAAGAGCGGGGGCTCGGCGCGGTCAGCGACACAGCTGCGCTTGAGGAATTCGTCGATCAGGCGATTGCGGCGAACCCGAATGTCGTCGAGGACTACAAGGCCGGCAAGAAGGCGGCCGCTGGATTCTTCGTCGGCCAGGTCATGAAGCTTTCCAAGGGTAAGGCCGATCCTAAGATGGTCGGTCCGATGATCGCAAAGAAGCTTGCTTCAATGTGACGGCATCAGGAGCCCGGAAATGCGCATAACCGGCGGCATACATCGCGGAAGAATTCTCAAGGTACCCGACGGACTTGAGGTACGGCCGACTCAGGACCGCGTCCGCGAGGCGCTGTTCAATATCCTGATGCACGATATCGCCGGCGCCAGATTCCTTGACGTCTTTGCGGGGTCCGGGTCTGTCGGACTCGAGGCAATGTCGCGAGGTGCAGCCTCCGTGACGTTCGTGGAGCGCAGTCCGCGCCATATTGCGTACATCAGATCCAATGCGGCGATGCTGAAGCTCGCCCCGGAGATAATCCAGGCGGACGCCTACCAGTACCTTGCGTCATTCGCAGGTGTGCCGTTTGACATCGTCTATGCCGATCCCCCGTATGCGCTTGGCGAGGAACAGGGATTCGAAACCGTTATCAAGAATCTTGCAGAACGCAATGTGCTGAAGCCAGGCGGACTCTTCATCGCCGAAACCACATTCAGGATACCGGCGGGCGACCTTCCCGGATGGGAGCTCTGCCGAGACCGCGAATACGGCAAGACCCGCCTTCTCATATGGCGACGCATTTGCGAAAATGCGACAGGTGTGGTATAATTAACTCGTTTTTTTATTTGGCCGGTATAGCGTAGTGGTAGCGCAGCGGTTTTGTAAACCGCTGGTCGGGGGTTCGAATCCCTCTGCCGGCTCCATCATTGCCCATGCATTTTCATTCTGAAATATTTCGGTCGCTGCTCTTAACAAGGGCATAAAAAATGTTATAATACCGATTTATTTTTCAATAGAAAGATGGAAGTTATGCATCCTTATCGTACCCATACATGCAATGAGCTCCGCGCATCCGACGCGGGCAAGACCGTTCGCCTTTCAGGCTGGATGTTCCGTCTGCGCGACCATGGCGGCATCCTTTTCGTGGATCTCCGCGACCATTATGGTCTCACGCAGATCGTGGTCCATCCGAGCCGCAGTTTCTTCGCGCAGGTGGAGAAGGCGCATCTTGAGTCCGTCATCACGGTTACCGGCGAGGTGAAGCTCCGCACGCCCGACACCATCAACCCCGATCTGCCTACCGGCGAGATCGAGATTGAGGCGAACGAGCTTGTGATGGAGAGTGCGTCCGAAGTCACTCCGATCTACATTCCCGACGAAAAGGCCGACGAGAGCGAGGACGTGCGCCTCAAGCACCGCTATCTCGACCTTCGCCGCGAGAAGCTCCACAACAACATCATTCTCCGTTCCAAGGTCATCAAGTTCCTCCGCGAGAAGATGTGGGAGAAGGGCTTCAACGAGTTCCAGACGCCGATCCTCACGGCATCCTCGCCTGAGGGCGCGCGCGACTATCTCGTTCCCAGCCGCATCCACCGCGGCCAGTTCTACGCGCTTCCGCAGGCTCCGCAGATGTTCAAGCAGCTGCTCATGGTCTCCGGGTTCGACAAGTATTTCCAGATAGCCCCGTGCTTCCGCGACGAGGCCGCCCGTGCCGACCGCTCGCCCGGAGAGTTCTACCAGCTCGACATCGAGATGAGCTACGTCACGCAGGACGAGGTCTTTGCGGTCGTGGAGGACGTGGTGTCCGCCACGTTCAGGAACTTCTCCGACTGGTCCTGCAACGAGGCGCCTTGGCCGCGCATCAAGTACCGCGACGCGATGATGACCTACGGCAGCGACAAGCCCGACCTGCGCAACCCGCTCAAGTGGCAGGACATGAGCGACTTCTTCAAGCGCGCCAGCTTCAAGGCGTTCGCGTCGTGCGTCGAGCAGGGCGGTCTCGTGAAGGGACTCCTCGTGAAGGGAATCGTCGGCGTCGAGACGCGCACGTGGTTCGACAAGCGCGAACACAACGTCAAGGAGAACGGCGGCAAGGGTCTTGGATACATCAGCTGGACGAAGGAGGGCGAGCTCAAGGGGCCGATCGCAAAGTTCCTCACCCCCGAGCAGCTTGAGGAGATGAAGCAGATCGTCGGCATGGAGCCTGGGGACGCGCTCTTCTTCATGGCCGCTCCCGTCGATGAGTGCCACCGTCTCTCGGGCATTGTCCGCACGGACATCGCCGACCATCTCACGAACGACATCCGCGAGAAGAACTGCTACAAGTTCTGCTGGATCGTGGACTTCCCGTTCTTCGAGAAGGATCCCGAGACCGGCAAGATCATCTTCTCGCACAATCCGTTCTCAATGCCGCAGGGCGGCATCGAGGCGCTCAACACGATGCAGCCGCTCGACATCGTCGCCTACCAGTACGACGTCGTGTGCAACGGCATCGAGCTTTCCTCGGGCGCGATCCGCAACCACCGCATCGACATCATGGAGAAGGCGTTCGAGATCGCAGGCTACTCGCCTGACGTGGTGAAGCAGAAGTTCGGATGCCTCTACAACGCATTCCGCTTCGGCGCACCGCCCCACGGCGGCATAGCTCCCGGCGTTGACCGCATGGTGATGCTGCTTACCGACACGCCCAACATCCGCGAGGTCATTGCGTTCCCGATGAACCAGAAGGCGCAGGACCTCATGATGAACGCGCCGAACTTCGTCACGGAACAGCAGCTCCGCGAACTTCACATCAAGGTGCGAGGCACGAACGAGGCCAAGCCGGAAGGCCAGGCGTAGTCTGTTGATGGGTTTGCTGACACGGCTTTTCGTTGTCGCTGCGGCAGTGGTGGCGGGTGCGGTCTGTATGACCGCATCTGCCGCTGTTGTGAAATTCACCTCCGACGATGCGAAAAACGCGTTTTCGACGGCTGCGGAATTCGTGCGCGAGTGCACTCCGCGCGATGCCGGTACGATACGTGGCAGGCTGGCGGCGAACTGGATAATGGATCGCGTCAGCCGTACGGGGGTTGATGCTATGGTCGATTCGTTCAGGGCGGATTCTCCTCGTGGCATGAGGCAGTTCGCAAACGTAGTCGTGGAGTTCAAGGGAACCAAGCCAAATGCGCCCTGGATCGTGCTGATTTCGCACTTCGATACCCCGCCGAACATCGGCAAGGGATTTGAGGGCGCGAACGATGGCGCGTCCACGACAGCGCTTCTCATAGCTCTGGCGGGGGCCATACGCAGGGCGGGACCATTGCCGGACAACATAATGCTCCTTTGGACCGACGCCGAGGAGTGCATGGTCTCCTATGCGGATAACGACGGTTTCCAGGGCGCCAAACACGCGCTTAAGGGGTTTAGGGACAGGCGGCGCGCCGTTAAGGCGGCGATCGGGCTTGACATGCTCGGCGACCGTGATCTGCACATACAGATGCCGGCAAACGGCACGGTCAAGCTCCAGAACGCCGTATTCGAGGCGGCGAAACGTGCAGGTCTGGAAGGGCTCGTATCGCTCGGCAAGGATGTGGTCAAGGACGATTTCGCCGTATTCTACGATGCTGGATGCCCTGCGGTGAACCTCATAGATTTTCACTTCGGATCGGCGCCAGGCAGGAACGACTACTGGCATACGGTAGAGGATAAAATGGATAAGATCAGTGAAGAGTCCCTGCTGAAGTCGGGGATGCTGGTCGTCGAACTGCTCAATATGTTGGAGGGTAACGGAAAATGAACATACTCAAGATGATATTCGGAACGAAGAACGCCCGCGAGCTGAAGAAGCTCAAGCCGATTGTCGCCGAGATCAACCGCATCGAGGCGGAATACCAGAAGAAGAATTTCACGGACGAGGATTTCCCTCGCATGACCGAGGAGTTCAGGAAGCGCGTCGCAGGGGGAGAATCCCTCGACGACATTCTGCCGGAGGCGTTCGCGCTCGTGAAGAATGCGTGCCGCCATCTGGTCGGAACCACCGAAGAGGTCTGCGGGCACACCCTTACATGGGACATGGTGCCCTTCGACTGCCAGCTCATCGGCGGCATCGTGCTTCATCAGGGCAAGATATCCGAGATGCAGACGGGTGAGGGCAAGACGCTTGTTGCGACGCTCCCGCTCTACCTGAACGCCCTCGCCGGGAAGAACGTACAGCTTGTCACGGTGAACGACTATCTCGCAAGGCGTGACGCCACATGGATGGGGCACCTTTACAAGTATCTCGGACTCACGGTCGGCTGCATCCAGAACTCCATGGATTCCGCCGAGCGCCGCGCACAGTACAGTTGCGACATCACCTACGGTACAAACTCCGAGTTCGGATTCGACTACCTCCGCGACAACGG
>SUVZ01000200.1 GCA_015061765.1 Lentisphaerota bacterium | reverse complement strand
GGGTTCCTCAAGGCGGGCTTCTCGGTTGCGCTCGAGCCTCGTGAACCGGATTCAACCGGTTGCGATGCCGTCGTGTACAGGTTCGAGCCCAATCCGGGCGAGTCGGCGAGGCCTTTGGCGCAGATTGCCTCTACCGGTGAAATAGCGCGCGTGATGCTTGCGGTGAAAGCGGTGATCGCAGGGCTGGACGCCATTCCTGTCCTGATTTTCGATGAGATCGACGCAAACCTTGGCGGGGAGACCGGAAGGGCGGTCGGCGAGAAGCTCAAGTCCGTTGCCGCTCATCACCAGGTGATCGCCATAACGCACCTTCCCCAGTCAGCCGTGTACGGCGACAGGCATCTGGTTGTTGCGAAGTCTGTATCCGGCGGACGCACCAGAAGCACCATCGGCGAAGTTGAAGGAGATGATCGTGTGCGTGAGGTCGCCCGCATGCTTGGCGGAGAAAAGGCCACATCCGTCGTGCTTCGCCATGCGCAGGAACTTCTGGAGTCTGGCAGATGAACCCCGCGTATTCATGGTATAATACACGGCCAATTGCAAAAGGAGCATACATGACGAAGAATACACCATTCACAGTTTCGCAGCTTGAGGCGATTGTCGAGAAACACCCTACGCCGTTCCATATCTATGATGAGAAGGCGATCCGCGAGAATGCGCGCAGGCTTAAGGCTGCATTTGCCTGGAACAGGGGATTCCGTGAATTCTTTGCGGTGAAGGCCGCGCCCAACCCGCACCTGATGGCCCTTCTGAAGGAGGAGGGATTCGGTAGCGACTGTTCGTCCATGGCGGAACTGGTCATGGCCGAGGCTGTCGGGAATGTCGGGGAGTCCATCATGTTCACGTCGAACGACACGCCGGCGGAGGAATTCCTCAAGGCGGCGGAGCTTGGCGCGATCATCAATCTTGACGATATCACGCACTGGGATTTTCTCGTCAATGCGCTCAAGGCTGTTGGCAAGCCGTTGCCTGAACTCATGTGCTGCCGCTGGAATCCCGGTCCGCTCAAAGGCGGCAATGCGATCATCGGCAAGCCGGAGGAGGCCAAGTACGGTTTCACGAAGCCACAGCTGATCGAGTGCTACCGCAGGATGAAAGAGGCGGGGGTGAAGCGTTTCGGGCTTCATACGATGGTTGCGTCCAACGAACTTGATCCGCAGTACATCATCGATACCGCAACGCTTCTTTTCGATCTTGTCGCGGAGATTTCTGCAGAAGTCGGCATTGAGTTCGAGTTCATCAACATCGGCGGCGGCATCGGAATCCCGTACCGCCCCGACCAGCAGGCGATGGATATCGAGTTTGTCGGGAAGGGGATTGAAACGGCGTGTAAAGAGCGTCTCGTTTCAAAAGGCTTGCCAGAGCCTCGTTTGTACATGGAGTGTGGGCGTTGCATAACCGGTCCATACGGATACCTCGTCTCCCGTGTGCGCCACATCAAGAAAACGTACAAGACGTATGTCGGCCTCGATGCGTGCATGGCGAACCTGATGCGCCCCGCGCTCTACGGCGCATACCACCACATCACGCTCATGGCGGATGATGCGGCTGAGCGTCCGGTAGTGAAATGTGACGTTACCGGCTCGCTCTGCGAGAACAACGACAAGTTCGCCATCGACCGCGAGCTTCCCGAGATGAAGCCGGGGGATATTGTCGTTCTTCATGACGCCGGCGCGCACGGACACGCGATGGGCTTCCAGTACAACGGCAAGCTCCGCAGCGCGGAGCTCCTGCTAGGGGAGGATGGTTCCGTCAGGCAGATACGTCGCGCCGAAACTCTCGCCGATTATTTTGCGACTCTGGACTTCCCCGGTCTTTGAGTCGGGGTGCGATGTTTGACACATTATTTTTCCATGCCTGTTGATGTTTTCAATGGAACAGAAAAAATGATTGTGATATAATACGCGGCAAATTTTTAACTTGGGGATTTAGCTCAGTTGGTTAGAGCGGCTGCTTTACACGCAGCGGGTCGGGGGTTCGAGTCCCTCAGTCCCCACCAGGATTCAAAATCGAAAAGGAGAAGCGCGGCTTCTCTTTTTTGTTTTCAGGGGTTGGATGGCGCGAAAAGCCCGTAAAATCGGGGGTTTTGCGGTATGCGGGGCTTCGGAACACCTCTCCAAAGTGAGATGAAGCAAGGGGTGTGCAAAAAGGAGAGCCGTCCGCGCAAGTTGGATAATGTCTGGACATTCGGTGAGAAGAACGAAAAGACGGGGTATATGACGGTCGGCACGGCGCGTGTGCATATCATTGTGGCGACGGTTTCCCACGGCGAGAACGATTCGAAGAAATTGGTAGTGGATCATATAGACACCAATCGCTGCAATAACCGAGTCGAAAACCTCAGATGAGGGAGTGGAGAAGGCTTTTACCATTCTACAGGGGCTTGAGTGGACGGGTGGAGATTCAATAGACGATTATTGCTAATCCGATGAGAATGAGGTGATGATTATGGCAATGCAGCAGAGAGATAAGTTGATAGAAGAGATTCGGCGCATTGAGGGATTGATGGCGTATGCGGAGGCTCATGAGGAATGGGAGCAGCTTGATGAACTGAAAGCGCAACTGAAAGCGGTTGTTGATAGATTGCCGTGATTAGGGGAGCGGTTGAAGGGGAACGGTTGAGGGTTCATGACCACTTCATTACCGTTCCCCATTCCCCGTTCCCCGTTCCCCGTTCCCCATTCCCCAAAAAAATAGTTATCGTGTTTAATATATTGTTGAAGGGTCTGCTGGTATGGACTCAGAAAACAATAAAGAAAGGAAAACACGATGACAACACCAACTATGGATAAAATGCTCAAGGCCTATGTGGATGCTGCGGCCATTGAGCGAATGAAATGCGGCAGACCTGAAAAGGGGACGGTCAAGAATACGAAGCAGGGCGTTAAGCGCTTTGTTCGGTGGATGAATGAAAGAAGGTTGAAGAACGGGTATGACTATAAAGATTTAGAAGACGGCTTTCCGCTGGTGTCGGTGGTAAAACCTGCCTTAATACACAAGTACCTTGCAGATCTGTTGAAGGGCGGTACTCGGCCAATTACGGCTATGACATATATTTACCAGCTTAGGCAGCTTTTCTCGCGTTGGGTGCGTCCTTATTATGAAGATCACGGCTGGAAAGTGCCGATGTTCCCATCTTTTGGCAAGAAGCCGATGGCTCCCCGGTATTCGCGTCCGTCAAGAGAGATGCTTGCTAAGGTTAAGGATTGGTATCGGTCTATGCCGATCGATCAGCTTTGGTTTGTAACGACGATGATGCTTGAGTTTGCGATGCGAAACGGCGACATCATGAGACTTAGCCGAAGGAATTTTGTCGAACGAGAAGGGCGCATATATTTGAACTATACTCCGAATAAGACGGTTCACTCCTCGGCTCGGACGGTCAAATGGCCGGTTCATCCTGAGATTTGGAATAAGATACAGACTTTGATGGAGGGCGATCAACTCCCCACTCTTGATGACGATATCTTCATACGCCTCAACCAGAAGATGCGCGATATGGGCTTCAATGGTCCGAAAGGTGCGTATGAACTGAGGAAAATATGTGTCGACCATGTATATCAGAAGTTCGGAGCGGAGATGGCTGTGTCGATTTCGGGCGATGACATAAAGACAATTACCTATTATTACGCCGACCCCGCCCAACCGAATATTGGTGATATTCGCGTAACGGACTTGATTTAACCCCATATACTTATGGTATAATGTTAGGTGCTAAATTAAGGACTTATTATGGTATTTGATGTTACATATCGCAATGCTAAAACAGGAGGTAAGGAGGTGCTTCAAATCGAAGCACCTTCTAAGGATGCCATTTGGCCAAAATTAAAGGAGAAGGGCATCAATCCAATTTTAATAAATGAAGCGACAAAGAAGTCTTCGCGATCCAATAAATCACGGGGAGTCTCATCTAATAATTTTAAGATATTATTGTTGGTACTTGTCGCTATATTGGGATTATGTGGTGCTTTAGTCTATTTTTGTCAGGAAGAAGCGCCTAAGAAGGCTCCAGTAAAAGAGAAAAAGCCGCCAAAGACTGTGCGAACCGTAAAACCGGCTCTGCCAAAGGAGCAGCCGCCTGCTCCAGTTGAGGAGGTTTCAAAAGTTGATAAAGAGAAGGCCGAGCGCATCGCGAAATTAAGAGCCATGACCCCGGAAGAGCGGATGCAATATCTCTTTGAGGAGGCAGCCAAAAAGCCGATAGACCTAACTCCGTCAACCAATCGCCTTTTCAAGACCGGCACAGAGCAGGTGATGAGTTGGATATTCACGACAGAATTAGGAGCGATGCCGCCACCGTTGCCACGTATTCCCATTCGTGACGAGGCTCACATGGCTGAAATTCTGATGGCTAAAAATCCAATCTTCGAAGGCGATAGCGAAAAAGCCAAAGAGGCCAAGCAGATGGTCGAGCTTGCAAAGAAGGAGCTGATTAAGTACATCAAGGAAGGTGGTACGGTTGATTCGTTTCTCGAATACTACCGAGGCGAACTGATGCAGGCTCACAATGAGTGGAAAGAATGTCAAAAAAGTGTGTTGCAGGTCGTAAGGGATGAACCCGACCTCGCAGCAGACTACATCGCGGAAATAAATAACAGGCTTGCCCAAAAGGGTATCAGGCCTGTAAAATTGCCGCCCAAATTAAAAGAACAATTAGGAATTGAAGACTAAAAAGAAAGGACAGTGAAATGAAGAAGTTAGTAATTGCAATTGTCGCGTTTTGCGCGATAGCCTCGTATGCTCAGGAGAAGGGGGCTGAATTGACAGAAGCGGAGAAGGCTGCGAAGAAGGCGCAGGCTCGTCAGCGGATGATGGAGAAGACAGGCGGCATTATCGAGAAGCCTGGCACAGGGCGGATCGTTATCGTGAATGCGCAGGAAAAATATTCTGTTCAGGATATTGATGCACAGGTTAAGAAGTGCAATGGTGCGATTCGCGTGAAAATCGATATCGAGAAGGGGGCGTGGAAATTCGGCGACAAGGTTCCCGCAGGTGCGAATGCGGCTGTTTTTATCGTTAACGACGCAAACCTTCCCTTGACCTTGGTGGCGATGGAAGAGCAGTGGGGCGTTTTGAATGTGGCTAAACTTGAAGGTAATCCTCGCTTCAATAAGGCGCTCGCTCGTGTTATGATTGCAACTCTTGGAGCGGGTGTTTCGCAGTTTAAGGGATCGCCGATGCAGACGGTCAAGAGCGTCAGTGATCTTGATAAATTGCACAGCGAGGGAATCACGTTTGATGCATTGCAGTCAATCATGCGCAACCTTCAGAATCTTGGTGTAACTCAGTCTCGCAAGACAACCTATCGTCGTGCTTGCATGGAAGGTTGGGCGGCGCAACCGACAAACTCCTTCCAAAAGGCGATATGGGATGAAATTCACTCCATTCCGAAGAACCCGATGAAGATTCAGTTCGACCCCAAGAAAGGCCGGTGAGATAGGGAACAGGGAACAGGGAACAGAGAGGGATGAGTTGTGGCTCTTGATTATAGAGATTTAGAGGTTTGGAAGCAGTCTATGGAACTGTGCGAAAAGGTGTATGGCCTAGTTCGTAAATTCCCGCAAGAAGAGCGTTATGCATTGTGCGATCAGTTGAGACGTGCTGTTATTTCTATTCCGTCGAATATTGCAGAGGGTAATGGGCGTGATTCGCGAAGTGAATATGCTCATTTTATCTCTATTGCACGAGGTTCATTATTTGAAGTAAGAACGCAACTCGATCTTGCATTACGATTTCAATATGTAGCTGAGAAGGATATTCCATCTGCTCTGATTGATAGTATCAGCAAGATGCTCTATGTGATGATTCAGAAATTGCGAGGCTGACAATGAATATTCCCCGTTCCCCGTTCCCTGTTCCCCGTTCCCTGTTCCCCGTTCCCTGTTCCCCGTTCCCTGTTCCCCGTTCCCTGTTCCCCGTTCCCTAAAATGAAATATACATACGCATACAAGACCTCTGACGGCGTTCGCCATGAGGACTTTATGAACGCCTCATCGAGAGATGAGGTGTTCGCTGAACTTCGCAAACGCGGCATTAAGGCTATTAAAGTTGTTGCTGCTGACGGTTCAAAAGCGAATGGGGAAATGAGGGGCGTTCGCAAGCGAGTGGTGTTTGTAGCGATTGTGTGTGTAGCCGTAATTGTCGGAAGTGTCGCTTATTTTACAGGAGCCCGTAAGGGAGAGCATGAAGCGGTCGCACAATTTCAAGAGGATCAGACGCGTCGGCAGATTATAGGGGATGTCGCAGTAATTGAGAAGGGCATTCTTACCGGATGGTCTGATGTTTTTGAGTTGGAGGGGGATAGGTTTCTCGCGAGTTTTGCAATACCCGGCGTTAGACCTGGGCAGCGAAACACGAGCGAGGAATCCTTTATGCAGGCTCTGAATTCTCGACAGGAGATAATGGCATCGGATTCGCTCGAAGTGAGGCAAATAAAAGCAATGGTCGAAGGAATGAAGGATGAGGCTCGTGCATATCTTCAAGCCGGAGGAACTGTTGTTGAATATGGCAAGCGCCTTACAGAAAGGCAAGAAGCCGAGATTGCGATTTATGAGCGAGCCAAGGCGGAATTGAAAAGAGCCAAGGAAACAATGACCTCTGACCGTTACCTTGATCTGTGGGAAGAGCGCAATAACCAGCTTCGCAATCTTGGTATAAAGTTGTTGCAGCTTGATTAGGGAAGAGGGAAGCGCTTCGCTTGGGGAACAGGGAACGGGGAAGAGGGAACAGGGAGCGTCGTGTTTCAAAATTCCCCACTTGCTTTCTGAACCGCGATATGAGATAATATGAACCGATCTCAACCGAAAGGTAGGGATCTTCGAGAAGCGGGGGAAGTTCTCCGCCTTAAGTGACGGGAAGCAATTCTCGTCACTTATGATTTTAACTATGACAGAAAAGGTGTTAAGCATATTTATTGATGAATCTGGGCGTTTTCAATACCCGGACGATAAGTCACGCTTTTACATCATTTCTA
>SUVZ01000199.1 GCA_015061765.1 Lentisphaerota bacterium | reverse complement strand
ATGTGCTTGCCCTCCGCCGCGAAGCCCGCGGATTCTTCGAGGAACTCTGCGCACGCGAGCGTTGCCCGGTGGCGTTTATCGGTGAGGCGACCGGTGACGGAAAGCTTGTCCTTACCGACAGCCAGTTCGAGAACAGCCCGATCGACATGGACGTCAAGGTGCTGCTCGGCAAGCCTCCGCGCATGGTTCGCAAGGTCAAGCGCGTCAAGGCGAAGCACAGCGAACTCAATCTTGCCGGCGTCAAGACGATGGACGCGTTCTTCCGTCTTCTCAATCTCCCGACGGTTGCGGACAAGACGTTCCTCGTGACGATCGCAGACCGTTCGGTGACGGGGCTCGTCGCCCGCGACCAGATGGTGGGTCCGTACCAGCTTCCGGCGGCGGACTGCGCCGTGACGATGATGGGCTACAAGACTCTCAACGGTCAGGCGATGGCCACCGGCGAGCGCACGCCCGTCGCGCTTCTCGACGCTCCGGCTTCCGGCCGTCTCGCGATTGCCGAGGCCCTCACGAACATTGCGGCGGCGGATTGCGGCGACATCAGGAACGTGCGCCTTTCCGCCAACTGGATGGCCCCCTGCGGCGAACCGGGCGAGGATGCAAACCTGTTCGATACGGTCAAGGAGGTCGGCATCAATTTCTGTCCTGCACTCGGCGTTTCAATCCCGGTCGGCAAGGACTCCTGTTCGATGCACACCACGTGGAAGGACTCCAAGGGCGTAGACCACCGTCAGGTCGCTCCGCTTTCGCTCGTCGTCTCCAGCTTCTCTCCGGTAAACGACGCGACGCTTACGCTCACGCCCGATCTCAAACGCAGCGAGGGATCCAAGCTTGTATATGTCGACCTCGGCAACGGGAAGAACCGTCTCGGCGGAAGCTGCCTTGCGCAGGTGTACAACCAGCTTGGCTGCGAGAACGCCGATGCCGACGCCAAGAGCGTCAAGGGTTTCTTCAACGCGATGCAGAAGATCGTGAAGAACAGGCTCGCCCTGGCCTATCACGACCGCAGCGACGGCGGCATTGCGGTTACGCTTGCAGAGATGGCGATCACCGGCGGGCTTGGCGTAAACGTCGAACTGCCTGACGGCGATCCGCTTGCCGTTCTGTTTTCAGAGGAGCCGGGCGCGGTTCTCCAGGTGTCCGAAAAGAATCTCAAGGAGGTTCTCTCAATCTTCTCGAAGGCCGGTCTCTCAAAGGCCACACACGTGATCGGCGGAACCGTCGATGACCGCAGCTTCGGCATATACGTTGGCGTCCGCAAGGCGGTCGCCACGGACATCACGGCGATCCGCCGTGCATGGAGCTCGACGACCTACCGCATGCAGGCGCTGCGCGACAATCCCGTCACGGCGCGTGAAGAGTACGACAACGGCCTTGACGAACACGATCCGGGGCTTGCCTATTCGCTCACCTACAATCCCGACGAGGTGCCGGCGGCGAAGAAGGGCAGGAAGGCTTCGGCGTCAAAGCCCCGCATCGCCATCATGCGCGAACAGGGCGTCAACGGTCACATCGAGATGGCGGCGGCGTTTGCGCTTGCCGGTTTCGAGAGCGTGGACGTTCACATGACCGACCTCATGGAAGGCCGCGTCGATCTCGCAGACTTCAAGGGGCTTGTCGCATGCGGCGGCTTCTCCTACGGCGACGTGCTTGGCGCGGGTTCCGGTTGGGCGCGCTCCGTGCTGTACAACGACCGCCTCAAAGAGATGTTCTCGAAGTTCTTCGCCCGCAAGGATACGTTCGCGCTCGGCGTGTGCAACGGATGCCAGATGCTTTCGCAGCTTAAGGACATCATTCCCGGCGCAGAGGCATGGCCGCGTTTCGTGCGCAATGTCTCCGAGCAGTTCGAGGCACGCACCTGTACGCTCGAGGTTCTCGATTCGCCGTCCATCTTCTTCAGGGGCATGGCCGGTTCGAAGATACCTGTCGCTGTCGCGCACGGTGAAGGCCGTGCTGAATGGGATGAGGGCAGGACCAATCCTGCGGCAAAGACGGCTCTCCGCTACGTCGACGGGCGCGGCAACGCCACCGAGCGCTATCCGTACAATCCGAACGGCACGAAGGGCGGTCTCACGGGCTTCACCACGACCGACGGGCGCGTCACGATCATGATGCCCCATCCGGAGCGCGGATTCCGTGCGGCGCAGCTTTCCTACAATCCCGGAACGTTCAAGAAGGACGGACCCTGGATGCGCATGTTCCGCAACGCCTATGCGTTCGCGACAGAGGGCTGATTGATTCAAGATCGGCCTGTAAATGTTCTATGATAGGTAACAGCGGCGATGGCCAACACATACAACATACGGCGGTTCAGGGATGCCGCCGACTATACGAGAAATTTCATCGTTCAGGGTGAGATCGACAGGTATCTGCCCGGCGGGAAACACTTTATCGACGAGGATCTCATAAACAGGACGCTTGCGGAAGCCGATGCAAAAGAGGCTGATCCTGTGCGCGTCCGGGAGATAATTGCAAAGTCTGAATCGACCTGCGAGACGCTGGACATAGCCGACACTGCCCAGCTCATGCGTGTGACGGACAAGGAGCTGTTCGAGGAGATGCGCGCGGCGGCGGACCGCATCAAGCGCAAGGTGTACGACAACCGCATTGTGATGTTTGCGCCGCTGTACATGTCCAACCTCTGCGTCAACGGCTGCAGGTACTGCGGTTTCCGCGAGGGCAACGAACTTCAGAAGCGTCGTGTGCTCACGATGGACGAACTGAAGGAAGAGGTGGACGTCCTCGCCGGGCGCATCGGGCACAAACGGCTCATCGCCGTGTACGGGGAGCATCCCGACACCTCTACCGAGTACATAGCCGAGACGATTCGCACGTGCTATGGCCGTCAGGTGAAGGCACCGAAGAGCGGGGCGCCGGTTGGAATACGCCGCGTGAACGTCAATGCCGCTCCGCTTCCTGTAGACGATCTCAGAGTCCTGCGCGAAGTGGGCATCGGCACATTCCAGGTATTCCAGGAAACATACAACCGCAAGCTCTACGAGTCGATGCATCCGGCATGGAGCGTGAAGGGCAACTACGACTGGCGAACCACCGCGTTCCATCGCTGCATGGAGGCGGGTGTGGACGATGTCGGTCTTGGCGTGCTGTATGGGCTCTGCGACTGGCGCTTCGAGGTGCTGGCCACGATTCTCCATGCCCGAGACCTTGAACGTTGGTTCAACATCGGGCCGCACACGATCTCCTTCCCGCGTCTGGAGCCGGCAAGCGGCACGCGCGTTCCGGAGGAGTCGCCGTGGCTGATCGACGACGATACGTTCGCCCGCATACTTGTGATCATGCGCCTTTCCGTACCATACACCGGAATGATCGTCACGGCGAGGGAGAAGCCTGAGTCCCGCAACCGCGTTCTCAACCATGGAATGACCCAACTTGACTGTTCGTCGAACATCGCAATCAAGGGATACAGCGATTTTGCGGACGAGTCTCAGCAGGAGAAGTCGCGCCAGCAGTTCATGCTCGGCGACAACCGTTCCATCGAGACTATGGTGCGCTATCTTGCTGAACGCGGCACGATCACGAGCTTCTGCACTGCGGGATACCGTTGCGGCCGTACGGGAGGATGCATCATGGATGCGCTCAAGACCGGGCGGGAAGGGAAGTTCTGCAAGATCAACGCAGTTCTCACGTTCCGTGAATGGCTGGACGACTTCGCCAAAGACCCAGAGACGATCCGCATCGGCAATGAACTGATCGAGAAGGAGCTCAAGGGGATTGAGCAGTGGCTGCCGAAATTCTATCCAACCGTAAAAAAGCAGTATGACGCGACCTGCGCCGGTTCGCGCGATCTGTTTTTCTGATTCCATGATCAAGTGTCTGTCGAGAATCCTCGTCTTGGCCGTTTCGTCTGCCGCCCTATGCGGCTTCAGGCCGTATGGCACGAACGATTTGGCGAGTCTCACGGTACCGCAGAAATTCACGGCAGGTGTAGATGGTCGGTACGTAAACTACCGGATCTACGTTCCGGACATTCCTCAGTCCGCGACCAATGGGGTGCCGCTCGTGCTTTTTCTGCATGGATCGGGGGAGTGCGGCACAAACAACATCTCGCAATTGGTTCACGGCGTCGGCGGTCTGGTCTGGTGGAGCCGCAATCGCGAGCCGGCGATTGTCGTGGCGCCGCAGGCGCCGCCTCGAACGGTGTGGAGTCCGCTGTTCTTCAGTACGCTTCAGGCACGCATGCCATACAGCACTCCGCCTATGATAAAGCTGGTGAAGTCGCTGGTGGACGACATATGCGAACGATATCCGGTTGATACGAACAGGATTCTCGCGACGGGCATTTCGCTCGGCGGATACGGAGTGTGGGACCTGATATCGCGCTATCCCGGGTTTTTCGCCGCCGCTATCCCCGTTTGCGGTGCGGGGGATCCGCAGCAGGCGGATGCGGCCGCCAACACCCAGCTTTGGATATTCCACGGCGAGAGGGACGGGAATGTGCCGAACAGGATGGATCGGGCAATGGTGAGCCGTCTGTGGGAGCTTGATGCGCCGGTGCGCTACATGGAATATCCAGATTCCGGGCACGGCATCTGGGAACGCGTATATTCCGACGACTCCGTTATGAAGTGGTTCTTCTCGCGTCGGCGGATGTCGGTTGGGAAACAGTGATTTAAAAACCAAAAAGAAAAGGAGAATGTCGATGAGCATGAACAGAAGGGATTTTCTGAGAGGTACAGCATGGATGGGTGCGGCGGCGATGGCTGCCGGTTGCGCAAACACGCTCAAGTTCTGCGGCAATGGCGGGATGATGCAGGGCTTTGCCGTTGAGCCGATGAAGAAGGTTCGCGTTGGCGTGGTCGGACTTGGAAGTCGAGGGGCCGGCGCCGTGCATCGCATTTCCATGATTCCGGGAGTGGAGGTGACCGCGCTGTGCGAGATCCGCAAGCCGCGCGTTGAGGGTGAGCTGAAGTGGCTCAAGGAGAACGGCAAGCCTGCGCCGAAGGTGTTCTGGGACAGCGAGGACTCCTGGAAGCGGATGTGCGAATGGGACGGGATAGACTGCGTGTACAACGTGACGCCCTGGAGCCTTCACGCGCCAATCGGCGTATATGCGATGGAGTGCGGCAAGCATGTATTCATCGAGGTGCCTGCCGCCATGACGGTGGACGAGTGCTGGGAGCTGGTCAAGACGGCCGAGCGCACGAAGCGCCACTGCATGCAGCTTGAGAACTGCTGCTATGGCGAGATGGAGATGCTGTGTCTGAACCTTTGCCGTCAGGGACTTCTGGGAGACCTTGTCCATGGCGAGTGCGCATACATTCACGACCTACGCAGGGAGGATTACGCAGATCAGAGTCCTGCCGACGGATACGGCTACTGGAGGCACTGGCGTCTTCGCTGGAACCAGGCACACAAGGGCAACCAGTACACCACTCATGGACTTGGTCCTGTATGCCAGTACATGAACATCAACCGTGGAGACAGGTTCGATTACCTGGTGTCCCTTGAATCGCGTCAGGCCAACCATGAGGCCTATGCCAAGAGTCAGTTCCCCGGCACGTGGAAGGCGAAAGAGAAGGTGGACATGGGAGACATGAACACCACGCTCATCCGCACGGTCAACGGCTGTTCGATAATGCTTCAGCACGACGTGTCGAGTCCGCGTCCGTATTCCCGCATAAACATGGTCACGGGAACGAAGGGAATATTCCACGGAATGCCGTGGCGCACATACGGCGACGAGCCTTCCATGACCAGGTTCGGATGGGAGGATAAGCCCGGCGATGGCGTCCACAAGTTCTTCGACGGAAAGAAGATCGCGGAAATCTGCGAATCCCACAAGCATCCTCTCTGGAGATCGGTCGGTGAGATCGCGAAGAAGGTCGGCGGACACGGCGGCATGGACTTCCTCATGGATCTCAGGTGGGCGTACTGTCTGCAGAATGGACTGCCCATGGATATGGACGTTTACGATCTCGCCAGCTGGTGCTGTCTTGCCGAGCTTTCCGAGAAGTCCGTGCGCAGCCGCTCAAGGCCTTTCGACGTGCCGGACTTCACGGAGGGCGGCTGGCGTTCGGCGAAGCCGCTCGGCATCGTGGATGTCGATATCTCGAAGCTTGATTTCGACTCTTCGAACGTCAAGCGTGACGATGCCCAGCTCAATGTCTGATCGTCGGAGAAGGAAGTTTGTAGCAATGTTTGCGTCCTCTGCCGAATGCGCAGTTCCGAAGCGCGGATGGCAGGGGCCGGCAAGTGAGGTAGCAGAAAATGTCATTCAGGATTCTGGTGATAAACCCGGGGTCGACATCCACGAAGATCAGCCTTTTCGAGGATGAGACTCCGCTGTTCGAGAAAAGCATCTTTCACGAGTCTGCGGTTCTTCTGAAGTTCGCACACGTCAACGACCAGATGCCGTTTCGCTACGGTGTGATACTTGAAGCGCTCAAGGAGCATGGCATCCCGCCTGAAACCATCGATGCCTTTGCTGGACGCTGTGGCGGCGCCTGTTCCCAGCCCGGCGGACTGATCGAGATAGACCAGCGCCTTTCCGACGATGCCGCTGTCGGCATGGACGGTTCAGAGCACCCGGCGAAGCTTGGCGTGATGCTTGCATGGAAGTTCGCATGCGAGTTCGGCAAGCGCGCGTTCACGCTCAATTCGACGACGGTGGACGAATACTCCGATCTTGCGCGTCTTACCGGCATCAAGGGCGTCTACCGTTTCCCGCATTCGCATGTCCTGAACCAGAAGGCGGTCGCGGGTTTCCATGCGGAGAAGATCGGCCGCCGGTATGAGGACTGCAATTTCATAGTAGCGCACATCGACGGCGGCATTACGTGTTCCGCGCATGATCACGGACGGATGGTCGACGGCAACATGGGTGCGGACGGCGAAGGTGCGTTCACGCCCACCCGCATCGGTTCGGTGCCGGTGTTCCTGCTTCTCGACTACATCGAGAAGCATTCCGTCGCCGATGCACGCCTCAGATGCACACGTGCAGGCGGATTCGTCGATCTTCTCGGCACATC
>SUVZ01000198.1 GCA_015061765.1 Lentisphaerota bacterium | reverse complement strand
AGCCATCCGCGCCGTCCGAAACGGAGAGACCGCCATGAGCCGGGAGATACAGCACTGCATCAGGAATATGCAGACCCTGCCGGAACTGTCGCCCCGTCAGCTCGAGATACTGAATCTGATCGCCAAGGGATTCTCGAACAAGGAGATAGCCGACATAGCCGGCGTCTCACTCGAAACCGTTAAGGACCACATCAAGAAGATCCTGCTGAAAATGGGAGCCGCCTCGCGGACCGAAGCGGCGACACTGGCGGTCAACATGAACCTTGTAGCCGGATGAAATACATCGGAAGCAGAAAGTGAGCTTGCTGGGGCGCTTAGTATTACTATCGGGACAAGAGTCTTCTGACCAAGTTGTTCAAACGAGAACAAGGCATGGCCCCAGGCGAATACCGCCGCCGACACCGCGCGACATGAGCTTCCGCGTAATGGGCAATAACGGCATATACCACAGCTCCGAACCTGACAGTTTCGTTCATACGAGTTGATTGTGCCAAACCCGCACTCACTGCAACCGACTATTATATGCCAGAATTGCCACCTTTGCCGGCAGCTTGGCGATTTCCTTCGCGTCGCGGGTGGTGTAGGAAGCGACGCGACGGTCGGAGATTTCAATGCGTTCAGCGCCTTGACTCGGCCTCGGCCTTCAAAAGATTCGCTTTTTCGGCGATTACCCGGCATGAGTCGCCCGCGATTAAATCAGCACATTTCAAATAGCACCCCCGAAAGCGGCGGGAGGAGGGAGAGGCCACACCTCGCAAAACCATCAAGGCAAAAAGCGCTCCTTTACCACTATCCATGCCTTGTGAGGATCAAAGTTGACGCCAGCACGAAGATATGCATCTGTGTCTGACAGAAACTCTGGCATCGTCAACTTATTCTCAATGTTTTCGCAAAACATCTTCCGCGACGGCACATCACCCGTAGAAAACCCAATATACTTCCTGAAACAGCGCATGACGGCTTCGCAAGCCACATCACCGGTGGTTAGCGCATAATACAGATCGAACAGGTCTCTTCCCTTCTTCCGCTGATACAAAGCCCGCATCTTTGTGCCAAGAAGCTCCTCCAGCTGGAACGTCCTTATCTCACATGCCCCCGAGAACCAACCGTTCTCCATCGCAAACGGCATATATCTATATCCCAACTCACAGAAATGCTCGCGACAGTTCGTCTCTATCTTGATCTTTATTGGGACAGTAGGCGGAATCTCAGATTCAAGCCTAAAACGCATGAGGTTGTTGAAGCTCTTCTGTTCTCGGCGCATATTTGGCAGGAACGAAAGCGCGTCCTTCAGGTGGTCGAATACCTCGCCGAACGGTCCTGCCGCAACTTGAACTAAGTCAATGTCCTCACTGTATCTGACCTGGGGCGAGAAATAGAGTTTGTGCAAAGCCGTGCCACCTCGAAACGCAAGCCTTCCCGAAAGAAAAGTATCTGAATAGATAGCGACCAACACACGGGAAAGCAACAAATCCTGCTCAACCTGCTCGGCACGCCTCCATGGATGTGTGGCTGCCCATTCCTTGATGTAACGCTCGCCTATCATACGTCGTCCACCTCGATTTCCGCATTGACGCATATCTTCCAGCGTTCGTCTCGGCTCATCGCCTCAGACGATGATCTCAGACTCAGCGGGACAAAGTGGGGCGCTCTGCAAGTGCGCACCCATTCATGGTAGATAACCTCTCCCTGCAATTCATCTCTCAAGACCTTTTCAACGATGTACCCAAGACGCTGTATTGCCGAATCCTTGCAGACGGCAAATGCGTTCTCGGACGCATGCCTAAAGTCACATGATTCAAGAAGTTCACTCAACACGGTAGCAGCAACGGAAAGACCTCCTATCCTCTGCTCATATTGAACGAGCTCAACAGCCGTCAGCTCCGCGTTGGAATAGCGCACATCACCGGCCTCGCCCTTTTTCGACATTATCAGGTGCTCGGGGATTGCCGGGCGCACAATCCATTCTACATCGCGCCTTTCGCGGGCACCTGCAAACAGACGCTTGCCGTCGGTTGTGACAAAGTCAACTTGCGGTCGTTGATGGGCAGCTCCCCAGAATGTTGCCGCACTGAGAAGGCTAAAATAATAGCTACGATGCACACTCTTCATGAAGTCATCCATGTAGAATGTCGGCGGCACCCCGCCGCGCCGCACATATTCTGGTGGCAGAATCACGTAAAAGCCACGATAAGGAGAGCAAATGCGCGACGACTTTCGCAGGCGATTCAGCGAATTCTTTACAACTTGGCAAGACAATTCGGGGACAGCGGCTCTCAACTCTTCAAAAGTGAAGAATCGTCCACCAAGCATCTCCGTCTCTCTTACCCAATCCCTGACCGACATAAGTCTTTCTTATCAAGTAAGTAACTATTTTTAGATTACCTACTCGCCCTTTCCGACATACATTGTATCATATTCATCTGTCGCACGCAATAGCCCAATCACATTAATGCAATATGATGCTTGCGCGGATTTGCGTAACGCAAGTTTGCGTAATCAACTATAAAGGAGATTTCCCTGGCCTTGCCTGTTTCCATGCGTCTTTCCCAAGTGTCGACGGCATTATAGCACAACCAAGCGCCCTGCGGCACACTGGCCTAGTCCACTTTTTTCAGGCGCCGCTAAATGCAAGCGTCGAATCTTGGCGCGATGCAAAGCGAGATGTTCTGCATTTGTGGGAATGAGCGGGCGGCAACAATCACATATCTTCAATCGAAAGTCCCTTGAAGAATGTCTCTCGCCCCTTCAGTTTAGGGTTCTTTGCGAAGAAAGCCTCGCTCTTCCTGATCAAATCCGAGTTGCTTATCCTTGATGGATCGCGTTTGACTTCATAGAAATCAAGCTTGTTCCCAACCTCGTCGTCGCACACAAGGTCAATTTCATTCTCCCCTCTTCTGTCCCACCATGCGTCCATCCTCGTATACTTCTGCTCTTCCATGAACTTCCACCTGAAGTACTGCTCCAGGGCATGGCCCGAAAACACCTCGTAGTCGCGAAGAGCATAATCCCTCATCACGTTGTATCGCCCCAACTCCTTGAGATAGATGTTCTTCCATACGAAGCGAAACCAGTACCTGAAGAAACAGTCGTCTATCTCATAGACCGAATTCCTCGAACTCGGATCGGCAAAAACCGGAACTTTGCGGCGGATGAGCCTATACTCGCTTTCGAGCTTCGCAAGATGCGTCCCTATTTCCTCGCCCACCGCATTCTTTATCTGCGAATACTCGCCGTGCCCCGACGCGATGGCGGACATCACGGAAAAATACGTGCCGTGATCTTTCCCGAACTCCTGCACAAGGATGGAAGTCCCTTCTTCAAGATAAGGAGAATCCTTCCGGAAAATCGCCTCGATCATCCGGTCTTTTACAAACGCGCCTTCATCCATGAGCAACTCGACATACCTTGCGACGCCTCCTGTAAAAGTCCACAACGCCAAGAGGTCTTCGTTTCTGAAATTTGGACTGTGGCGGCGAAGGACATCCTTCAGGATGGAAGCCCTGAATGGTTCAATATGCATCAAGCCGGTGTTTCGTCCGTACAACGGCGCGTGCCTGTCGGCAAACAACTCAGTCATCAGCCGATAGATGCTTCCGCAAACCACAAGATTCAATCTGGCGGAGTCTTTGTTGTGATCCCATATATTCGCAATCGAACTGAAAATGGACTCATCAATGCGCTTGAAGTCCTGGAATTCGTCGATGACGATTGTAACAGGCTGCATTTTTGAAGCATCAACCACCGCCTTAAACAATGGCTCGAACCTGCTGGCCTCGCCTATCATGGGCAACTTTAGTACGCGCCCGATCTCTGTCTGGAATTCCGCACACAAATCCTTCTCCGTCTTTCTGCCGACGTAGAGGTATATGAACGGCTGGTCCTGCAGAGCCCTGTCGATAAGATTGGTCTTGCCAACTCTTCTGCGACCAGTGACGACCGTAAACTTTGCGCAAGTAAGCGAAGAGTTGCGAATCCTGCGCAAAGTCGCAATTTCCTCTTCCCGGTCAAAAAACTCCATAGTTACTCTCCATCTATTTTATTGCGATCAATTTGCCCGCCGTTTATTTGCTGTCGGTTTAATTGCCAGGATTATATCAAATCATGTTCCTTGCCGTCAATGGGCTGACCTATTCCATTTTATTCATATCCCTGAACCGCGAGCCGCGAGACTCGGCGAGGGAGATGATGCGCATAGCCGTCGCGCCGATGCGCCAGCGGCGGTCGAGGTCGAGGAAGTAGAGTCCGCCCTCGCGCCTCAGGCACTTTGCGTCAACCGTCCTTTCAAGATGCTCCGCTGTCGCCGTATCTGAACAAGCGCGCGCCGCCGCCGCGAGGAATACTGACGCCACACACGCGGAAACTGGCTGTGGGTCGCAGCATCCATATCCGGCTCGCGTATCGTCTGCGGAATCAAGCCGCGACCAGTCAAGGCGTTCGCGGACGCGCCGCCAAAGCGCGGTGGCTGTTCGCCTGTCTGAAGCCCATGCCTCATACCAGAGAAGCGACCAGCCGTCGAGACCGTCCTGCCCACGCGGATACATGAAATCTCCGCGCACGTGGTAGACGAGGTTAATCTCCCCTCCGCCAAAAGCGGGCGAAAGGTAGTGCGAAAGCGCCCACTTCTCCCACCGTGCGGCATCTTGGGACCAGTCGCCGTAGCCGAGCTTACGGAAGATCGCAAGCGCCACGTGCGGATGACTATTGCACGGGAAGAACATGAGGCCTGGCTCGCAGGTAATGCCTCCGTTCGGGCCCTTCCTCATCTGTTCGACAGTCACCTCGATCAGCTTTTCGACGTCGTAGTGAACCTTGCGCCCGTCCTTCCATACGAAGTCCCAACCGCCGCCCTCGCGGTGATATCGCCTGTCGCCGGTGAAAAGTTCGTAGAGCGCGAGAAGATGCAGGAGATGCCCAGTGTACATTACATTCTCCCGATAGCACGGGTCTGGCGCCCACGGCTTTCGTCCCCAATAGCTTTTTGTCTGCGAATATTCCCAGACGTCAGCCCGCAGCATCCGCTCGAAACAGTTGGCAAGCACCTTGCCTACGCGCCCTCGCACTTCCGCGTCGCCGCGCATCCCAACCGCAACGGCGGCATATCCGGCAAAGGCGATGTTGTATCGCTTCGAGAATATTCCATGCTGCGTTCCACCGATATCCCACCATTCGCGCTCTTCCTTGTCGTCCAAGGTGCCGGTGACATGTTCAAGCCATGCGAGTCCGGCAAGTTCGTCGGCGGTGAGCGGACGGTCACGCGGCGCATCCGCCGCGTCGGGCGACACTTCCTTCAGGAGTTCGGCTACGGAACAGCCATTTGGACGAAGGAAAAGAAACGCAGCCAGGAGAACCGGAAAACACATGAAGATCGCGCCGACGATGCGCGATGCCAGCCCCGCACCCTTTGCCGAAAGGAAGAGCAACCACGCCGCGAAGGAGAGAATCACGATCTTCTGCAGGGTCGTCACAAGCGGCGCGAACGGGACGACCTTCAGCGCATGAAGGACGAGGGCAAGTCCCATCGCGGCAATCGGCAAGACTAGCGCGATTGTCCATGCGCGGCGAATGTGCCGCGCCGGCTCCTCCCTGCGCCACGCGAAGAGCATCATTCCCCCGCCGATGGCCGCAAGCCAGCAGCCCGCATTGTGAATGAGCATGTTCACGTTTTCAGGGACAAGGGCTATCCATGCAAGACCAGCGATGTTGAGCGCCAAGCCCCATGGGGAAAGTCCTGCGCGGCGAGCGGCGGACACGACGGCAAGCACGGAGAAGAACATCCCCGCCACGAACAGGTAATGGCTCCACGGCCATTCGACAAGCCGCATCTCGGTGCGACCGAGTGCGCTCAGCATCCGCATAAGGGGATTGTAACCACCGGGGAAGGTGTGCATTGCGAGGACAAACGAGAGCGCAGCCGCCGCGCCAAGAAACGCGGTTGCCGAAAACGAACGGTTACGCGAGAACACCATGCGTGGCTCGTTGCGAAGGAAACAGGAAACGAGGAGAAGAACCTCTGCAAGAACATATGTAGGCCCTACTATGAGGTTCGCCCCGGGGACATGCAGCATACGTGCGCCAATTGCGATGTCCGACAAGACAAGAAGCGATATTCCTGACAAGTAGAACATGCGGCCTCCGCCCAAGGCAACGGAGAGGGAGATGGCGCTGACGGCGGAATAGGCGACGACGACCACCGCTACCGTAGAAGGCAATACGGGCGCGAGCCGGACGGACGCAAACGCGACTACGGGCAATCCCAACGCGACAAGCGCGCGCCAGTCGGGACGCGTCTCCCGCAGCTGCGCGACCATCCAGAGGACATGTGCGAGCGCAAAGCATCCGACGCCAGCGAGAAATCCCGGCGAGCCCGTCGGCGAACATCTCACCGCCAGCATCCAGTCGCCGGCAAAAGCCGCCGCAAAGCCAAAGACCATCCACCAACGTCTGCGCGTGTTCATGGGCGGAATTATATCATATTTCCCCATCAGGCAATCGCCATTCACCAGCGAACCCTCCCGCCCCGCGCTTCTCCGGCAGTGGCGGCATCAGGCAGCACTACACGCTACAGCCATCCCCCGCCCCGCCACCAAAAACAGGGAGGCAGCTCTTTGCATTTTTAGATGGACATCCACCCCAAAATGGAATTGACCGCTTATCGCGCCTGCACCTTGTCGCCAAAAATATACAATGGGCTGCTTTTACGATTGCCGCCAGCGAGGACAGAGACACCGCCGAGCTTGTGTCCGTCTCGCTCATAGCGGTATTGCAGTGCCTTAATTCTCTGCCCAAAACGATTCCGCACAATTTCAAAAACAGGGTCTGCATGTATGCAAACATTCTCCAATCCTGAATAGTAGGCGCGAACGGCCATTGGACACAGGAACGCTGACCCAACCCAATCCGCAAGCTGCAACATGGCATGGTTCTCGCTATGGCCGAACAATGGCAGTTCGGCAAGGTGGTCATAGCCCGTCCCATATGCGCTGAATTTCAT
>SUVZ01000197.1 GCA_015061765.1 Lentisphaerota bacterium | reverse complement strand
CCCACTCCATCTACGAGTGCTCCGGCGCGCGTTCCTGCGCGATCGAGTTCCGCAGCTATTCGAAGACGGCCGGCTTCACCGGCATCCGCTGCGGCTACACGGTCGTTCCGAAGGGACTCGTCGCGTGGAAGGCCGACGGCACTCCGGTCGAGCTGCGCCCCTTCTGGACGCGCCGCCAGACGACGAAGTTCAACGGCTGCAGCTACATCACCCAGCGCGGAGCCGAGGCGGTCCACACGCCTGAAGGGCAGGCCCAGACCAAGGCGCTCATCGATTTCTATCTCGGAAACGCCAAGATCGTCAAGGACGCTCTGAAGGGGTTCGGTTACGACGTCATCGGCGGCACCGACTCCCCCTACCTCTGGGTGAACGTCAAGGGCGACAGCTGGGACTTCTTCGACAGGCTCCTCAACGAGGCCAATGTCGTCACGACGCCCGGCGCCGGCTTTGGCCGGAACGGACAGGGCTACATTCGCATCTCTGCATTCAACTCCCGCGAGAACGTCGAGGAGGCAGTCGGCCGCATCGCCAAGGTGCTTGGCTGAAACTGGTGATCCGGTTTCCATCCGCCGGATTGAACGGGGCGCAAAATCTCTTCGGGGGTTTGCGTCCCGTCGTGTGTTTTTTTGTCCACCTCCACCGGAAATAAGTTAAATCAGGTGAACTTTTTCTTTGACAAGGGTTGTTAGTTTTGGTAAACTTCGCCGCGTCTTATTTTTTAAGAGGCAAAAGGATTAGCGAAATGACACTCGATCAATTGAAAAAAGGGCAAATGGCCGAAATCACCGGCTACAGGCTCGGCAATGCGGCGTACCGCGCCAAGCTGCTTGCGCTCGGTATGACGCGCGGGGTGCAGATCAAGATATTGAACGTAGCTCCGCTGGGAGACCCGTTTGAGCTTGCGGTCAGGGGATTTCATCTTTCCCTCCGTCGCGACGAGGTCAGCGTGATCAAGGTTAAAGTTCTTGAGAAGGGAGATGTGAAATGAAGACTGTCGGTCTTGTGGGAAATCCGAACTGCGGAAAGACGACCGTGTTCAACGGTCTTACCGGTTCTCATCAGCATATCGGCAACTGGCCGGGCGTTACGGTGGAGAAGAAGGAGGGTGAATTTAAACTCGACAAGTCCGGCGAAGTCAAGATCGTCGATCTTCCCGGAATATATTCCCTTACGGCGGCGAGCGAAGACGAGAAGGCGAGCCTTGAGTACATCCTTTCGCACGAGGCCGATCTCTACATAAACGTCATCGACGCCACGGCGATAGAGCGCAACCTCTATCTCACACTTCTCATGTGCGAACTGAAGGTGCCGATGGTAATCGTCGTCACCATGATGGATATCGCCCGTCAGCGCAGGCTTTCCGTCGATCTCGACCATCTCTCCAAGCACCTTGGTGTGCCGGTGATCGGCGTAAACGCGACGGATTCGAGGGATGTGGCGAAACTACGCGCCCTTCTGGACGATGCGATCTCCGCGCCAAAGGTTCCGCGCGTTCCGATAGAGTTCCCGAACGAACTCGAGCAGGAGATCGACATACTCGCCTCGGCTTCGGTTAAGACGGCGGAGCACTACAATGTCGATGCCCGCTGGGTGGCACTCAAGGCGATAGAGGGCGATCCTCTGATCCGCCGCCAGCTTGAACGTCACCGCGACATGGCTCCGGAGGTGATCGACGGGGCGGTGAAACGCTGCAGCGATGTCCTCGGCGATCCGCCGGACGTGGTCCTTGCCGAAACGCGCTACGGGGTAATCGCCGGTCTTGTGAAGGACGTTGTCCGCACTGTTCCGGACAAGGTGTTCCTTTCCGAAAAGATTGACAAGTTCGTGATCAACCGATTCCTCGGCATTCCTATATTTCTCGGTGTGATGTATATGGTGTTCTGGGTCACACAGGTAATAGGCGGGGCATTCATCGACTTCTTCGACATAGCAGGGGACACGCTTTTCGTGAGCGGCATGGCGGAGCTCCTTGGTTCCGTCGGTGCTCCGGATTGGCTGACCGCGATCTTGGCGAACGGTGTAGGTTCGGCGCTTCAGACTGTTGCGACGTTCCTGCCGCCGGTCGGCTTCATGTTCCTTTGTCTTTCGGTGCTTGAGGACTCCGGTTATATGGCGCGTGCTGCGTTTGTGATGGACCGTTTCATGCGCTGGATCGGTCTTCCCGGCAAAAGCTTCGTGCCGATGCTTGTGGGATTCGGATGTTCCGTTCCCGCAATCATGGCTACACGCACGCTCGAATCGAAGCGGGATCGGCTGCTCACGATATTCATGACTCCGTTCATGAGCTGCAGCGCGAAACTTCCGGTATGGGTGCTGTTCGGGGTCGCTTTCTGTCCGGAGAATCCCGGTACGCTTATCTTTGCCCTGTACATGTGCGGGATCGTTCTGGGGATAGTGACGGGACTCATCATGAAGCACACTCTGTTCCAGGGTGCTCCCACGCATTTCATCATGGAACTGCCTCCGTACCACATGCCGCGCCCAAGGCACATTTTCCTCCATACATGGGAGAGATTGAAAATCTTCATATGGCGTGCGGGTAAGTTCATCGTTCCCATGGTTCTCGTGCTCGGTATCCTCAATACCGTCGGTACCGACGGCTCCATCGGCAACGAGGACAGCGAAAAGTCAGTCCTCTCGGTTGTGGGCAGGAGCATCACCCCGGTGTTTGAGCCCATTGGAGTCGAGAAGGACAACTGGCAGGCAAGCGTATCGATATTCACCGGCCTTTTCGCCAAGGAGGCTGTCATCGGCACTCTCAACGGTCTTTACGGACAGGGTGATGCCGCAAAGGAGTCCAAGGAGGGGGATAAACCAGCCGAGGAAGAAAAGCCCTATTCGCTCATCGGTGGACTGAAGGAGGCGTTCGCCTCCATACCCGCGAATCTCATGGATGCCGGTTCTGCGATTCTTGATCCGCTTGGCTTCTCCGGCGCCGCCGAAGATGTTGTAGAGGGTGAAGAGAAGGAATCAAACGAAGCCACGATCGCCGGACTGCGCAAACACTTCTCCAAAGGCTTCCATCAGGCGTTCGCGTTCCTTCTGTTCGTCCTTCTCTATGTGCCGTGCATCGCCGCTACCGGAACCGTATTCCGTGAGGTCGGCAAGGGTTACGGAGCCGTGTTCGTGGGATATCTCACCGTCATCGGTTGGAGTGTCGCCACAATCTACCATGCTGTGATGGTAAGCCACAGCAGTCTCTGGTTCTGCATAGGAACCGGCATTCTCGCCGCAATGTTCAGCGGCTTTTGGTGCTACGGAAAGAGGCACCGGATCGATATGATCTAAAGGAAAAAACAACAATGAAAACAATGAAAATCATGGGCGCGGCGGCAATCGTCGCGCTGACAGGGGGGCTATACGCCCAGAACGCGAACTGCAAATGCGGCAAGGATGCCTGCAAATGCACCACCGGATGCGCCTGCACCAGCGAATCGTGCAAATGCGCAGACTGCGGTGGAAGCTCCGGATGGAGCTATGAACCGGGAGCCGGAATCTCGTTCAACGAAACGCCAATCGTTTCTGCGGAATTCGGTGTCGGCTTCGATTCCCGCTATATGACGTACGGCGTGATTGACGGCAAGGACCCGATTATCGTTCCCAACGCATCAGTGACATTCTTCGACTGGGTGTATTTCGGTGTCGAGGCGATCTTTGACGTCACGAAGGGCAACGGCAAGCGCGGCGGCTACGGCAACCGTGCCGGCGAATACACGACGCTCGATGCGATGGTCGGTCTTGCGCATGAGTTCGATCTCGGCGAGACGTTCGGCACGCTCGGTGTCGACTTCAGCTACATGTACGAATATCTTCCCCGCTATGAAGGGGAGGTCGGCGACACCCAGTATCTCAACCTTGAGTTCTCGCTCGGAGATCTCTGGCTTGAGCCTACACTCGCAATCGAACGCGACATCATGGCTGACGACGGCACTTACGTATATTTCGAGCTCGGCCACACCTTTGAGCTTGCGGAAAGCCTCACGCTCCGTCCGGCGGTCGGACAGGGCTTGGGCAACTCCCTCCGCACAAAGGGCTATTTCTCCGAACTTGAGAAGGTTGAAGGTTTCGACCATGGCGGCCTGATGGATACGACTCTGCGTGTCGATCTCGAATATGCCATCACCGATTGGCTCACGTTCGGTGCATATGTCGCCTACTACGACTATTGGTTCGACGGCAACATGCGCAAGGCCGCCGCTGCATACAACGGCGAGTGGGGCGCAGGCTGCGACAAGACATGGAACGTAGTCGGAGGTCTTTCGATCACCGCCACGTTCTGAGTCGGCTATACATTTCCTTTTTGGTTGGTTGATTCCCCGGTGTCCGCGGGTGCGGATTTCCGGGGATTTCCTTTGTAGTGCGCTATGAAACGAGCATCTTCTGGTTTTGCGTTTTCCTGTGTCGAAATGTTTAAGGCTTTATTTTTTTATGCAATTAGAGTATACTCCGCGCCAAAAAGAAAAAGAGTGAAAGAAAAGAGAGCAGAAATGGCAGAAAATACCAGATACGTATATTTCTTCGGCGCAGGTGCGACCGAAGGCAATGCAGAAATGCGCAACATCCTCGGCGGCAAGGGGGCCAACCTTGCGGAGATGGCATCGTTGGGGTTGCCTGTCCCGCAAGGGTTCACGATTACGACCGAGGCCTGTACCCGCTACTATGATGACGGCAAGAAGATCGGAGACGACATCAAGCAGCAGGTGCTCGAGTACATCGATAAGCTCGAGAAGTCGGCGGGAAAGAAGTTCGGCGACGCCAAGAACCCGCTTCTCGTGTCCGTGCGCTCCGGCGCGCGCGCATCCATGCCGGGCATGATGGATACGATCCTCAATCTCGGCCTTAACGAGACGGTAGTGAACTCACTCGCAGAGCAGACCAAGAACCCGCGCTGGGCCTGGGACTGCTACCGCCGCTTCATCCAGATGTTCTCCGACGTCGTCATGGAAGTCGGCAAAAAGCACTTCGAGAAGCTCATCGACGAAGTCAAGGAGAAGAAGGGCGTCAAGCTCGACGTCGAGCTCACAGCCGACGACCTCAAGGAGCTCGCCGCAATGTTCAAGGCCGAGTACAAGTCCGCGATCGGCAAGGACTTCCCCAATGACGCGAAGGAGCAGCTCTTTGCGGCGATCCAGGCCGTGTTCCGCAGCTGGGACAATCCGCGCGCGAACGTCTACCGCCGCGACAACGACATCCCCTACAGCTGGGGGACGGCAGTCAACGTACAGATGATGGCGTTCGGAAACCTCAACGACGAGTCCGGTACGGGCGTCGCGTTCACGCGAGATCCCGCCACCGGCGAACGCAGACTGATGGGCGAGTTCCTCATCAACGCGCAGGGCGAGGATGTCGTCGCAGGCGTCCGCACCCCGATGCCGATCGCCAAGATGGAAGAGGTCATGCCCAAGGTGTTCAAGCAGTTCACCGAAGTGTGCGCGAAACTCGAGAAGCACTACCGCGACATGCAGGACATGGAGTTCACCATAGAGAACGGAAAGCTCTTCATGCTCCAGACTCGCAACGGCAAGCGCACCGCAAAGGCCGCGCTCAAGATCGCGTGCGACCTCGTGGACGAGGGCATGCGCACGGAGCAGGAGGCTGTTCTCATGGTAGAGCCGCGCAATCTCGATACGCTTCTGCATCCGCAGTTCGACACCGTGGCCCTCAAGCGCGCCGTTCCGGTGGGACGAGGCCTTCCAGCATCTCCTGGGGCAGCCTGCGGCAAGGTCGTGTTCAGTGCCGACGACGCAAAGGCGTGGAAGGAACGCGGCGAGAAGGTTGTGCTCGTGCGTCTCGAGACAAGCCCCGAGGACATTGAGGGCATGAAGGCTGCACAGGGCATTCTCACGGTTCGCGGCGGAATGACGAGCCACGCGGCCGTAGTCGCGCGCGGCATGGGCGAATGCTGCGTTTCCGGATGTCAGGAGATCCAGATGGACGAGGAGGGCAAGAAGTTCATCCTCGGCGGCAAGACGTTCCGCGAGGGCGACTGGATATCCATCGACGGTTCCACCGGCAACATCTACGACGGTGTCATACCGACGGTCGACGCGACGATCGCAGGCGAATTCGGCCGCATCATGATGTGGGCGGACAAGTTCCGCCGCCTGAAGGTGCGCACCAACGCCGACACGCCCCGCGACGCCCGCAAGGCGCGTGAACTCGGAGCGGAGGGCATTGGCCTTTGCCGTACGGAGCACATGTTCTTCTCCCAGAGCCGCATTTCCGCATTCCGCGAGATGATATGCGCCGATACGGTCGAGGAGCGCCGCCTTGCGCTCGCCAAGATTCTCCCGTACCAGCAGGACGACTTTGAGCAGCTTTTCGAGGCCCTTGATGGCCAGCCCGTCACGATCCGCTTCCTCGATCCGCCGCTCCACGAGTTCGTGCCGCACAGCGAAGAGGAGATCGCGCTTCTCGCCAAGGCTCAGCACAAGCCAATTTCCCGCATCAAGGAGATCATCGACAACCTTCACGAGATCAACCCGATGATGGGGCACCGCGGCTGCCGCCTCTGCGTAACGTACCCTGAGATAGCCGTGATGCAGACGAAGGCCGTCATCCGCGCCGCCATCAATACGCAGAAGCGTCACAAGGGCTGGAACGTGAAGCCCGAGATCATGATTCCCCTCACGGGCGATCCGAAGGAGTTCAAGTTCGTGAAGGACATAGTCGTGCACGTCGCCAACGACGAGATTCAGGCCGCGGAGATCAAGCTCAACTACGAGGTCGGCACGATGATCGAGATTCCGCGTGCAGCGCTTACGGCGGGAGAGATCGCCGACGAGGCCGAGTTCTTCTGCTTCGGTACGAACGATCTCACGCAGATGACCTACGGATTCTCTCGCGACGACGCAGGAAAGTTCCTCGGCTCGTACTACGACAAGAAGATTTTCGAGAACGATCCCTTCGCGCGTCTCGACCAGAGCGGAGTGGGCAAGCTCATGGAGATGGCGGTCACCGACGGCAAGAAGACCCGTCCGATGCTCCACTGCGGAATCTGCGGCGAGCACGGCGGTGATCCGGTCTCCGTGGCGTTCTGCCACAAGCTCGGACTC
>SUVZ01000196.1 GCA_015061765.1 Lentisphaerota bacterium | reverse complement strand
CTGACGGCAAAGGTCACCGCCCACCTTCCGGAAGAGCCGCCGGATTACATGGTTGTATCGCTCGGGGATGATACGGCACCTGCCATAGCCTATTATGTGTCGACCAATGCATTTCCCGAAGGCGGTCTGTCCAATGACATCTATCGCACGTCCCGTCTTGTGATGCGCCGCATACATGCCGCTGGCATCAGATGGCGTATGGGTGCCGAATCTGACGACTATTCGGGGGCTACGACGACGGTCTCGCTTTCTGAAAGGGAGAATGCGCATTATGTTACACTTTCCGAAGATTACTTTATAGGCATCTACGAAATCACACAAGCACAGGGGGCGAAGTTCAGCGGCAAAGGCAGCGCGTTCACCGAATACGTCGATTCGCCATTGCGGCCCAGTTCGGACATCAGTTATGAGAAGATCCGAGGGGTGGGCACAGGCAATGGGCACGCCGTAAAATCAGGAAGCGCACTCCAGAAACTGAGAGTTCTTACGGGAATAGATTTCGACCTTCCTACGAGTGCGCAGTGGGAATATGCCTGTCGTGCAGGAACGACTTCCCTGTTGTATACGGGGAAAGCCCTTGTCAATGCCAATGTGTATGAAGTGGGGTGGATATACGGCAATAGCAAGATAGATGGAGTTTGGACGACTCAGGTTGTTGGGCAGAAGAAACCGAACGAATGGGGGTTATATGACATGCTTGGCAACAGCCGTGAATGGTGTCTTGACTGGTATTATGGCACTCCATCATCTGATGATGTAGTGGATCCTGTCGGGCCCGCAACCGGATCGGGACGCGTTCTTCGTGGAGGTGACTACAGCCGAAGCATAAAGGACTTTCGTCCTTCGGCATCGTATTTCATAAGCGACAGTGAGGACAAGCGAGGTGATCAGCTCGGCTTCCGTGTCGTATGCCCTATTACGCTAAAATATAATGAAAAATAAAGAGAGAGGTGCTTCCATGAAGAGGAGAGAATTTGTCAAGCTTGGCGCAGCGAGCGCAATCATTTCTCGATTTGATGTCGCATACGCATCAAAAGATGTTCCGTTGCCTAATGTGAAACGGGGTGCCCCGCCCCGCAACCGCGTCCCGTACCGGGGGCTGGATTGGTCCAAGGTGATGCGCGTGAAGACAACGTCACATGGGCATTGCACAAGCCAGAAGATGCTGGATGTGTATCTGAAGCGTGGTTTCGGACTTATGACGATGTCCAACTACTATCCGAGTGCGCCTTATGTTCCGGCGTCGAAGATGACGAAGAACTATTACATAATGCATCATGAGCATCCTGTGACGATAAAAGGGAAATTAACTCCCGGGCCTTTCGACTGGAACAGCATCCTTGATGGCTTTAAGGACAAGATTGATCCGGGACTTGCCTCAAAGCTTCCGTTCAAGGAGGGAGCGCCTCTTTTCAAGCCGTTGCCGGAAGGAGTGCTTGAGGCACCCAATGCAGAGCATCATGGGTTCCGTCTGGACAATGGCAAGTTCGCCGGAAATCTGCACATGTGCGCACCGGGTTCCGCATATGCGTCAGGAACGTTTGACGCCCGCAACAGATACAAGACCTGGTCTGAAGGAGGATATTACTTCGGATCCGGCGAGAAATGGCGTGTGGCCGTAGATCGGATGATTGCGGGGTTGATTCATGAGGATGGTGGCGGGGTTACTATCAACCATCCTACATGGACGAAGCTCAGCCGTTCGCTGATGCTGGAGATACTTGACCACGATCCTCGTGTGTTGGGGATTGAAGTGCTAGAGGCCGGAAGAAACAGTGAAGCCTACTGGGACTACGCCCTTTCTACGGGAAGGCAATGCTTTGGTTTCTTCGTGCCTGATTGGTCGATCAGGAAGAAGGATTTCGGGGTTAATGTCCTGTGTGTGGAGGAACGGACCGTCCACGCTTGCCTTAAGGCATATCGCGAAGGCAATTTCTATGGGGCAAAGCACGGCCTGGACGAGTTGGCGTTCACGCATCTTTCGTTTGACGGAAAATGCGTGAAGGCGTCGACCGACAAGCCTGCGCATTTCGAGGTGGTTACGGCGCGAGGTGTGGCAAAGAAGGCCGAAGGACGTGAAGTTGTCTGGAATGCCAAGTCTCAGGGAGGGGCAGTCAGGGCGCATGACGATGTGTTCGCCCGGATCCGTGCAACTGCCGCCGATGGTTGCGGTGAAGTCCTCTATTCTCAGCCGTTCATGTTGAGCTGATATCGGCAAGACGGGAATGCTGATTGCTTAGGCAGGCTGTCTTGGCGTAGTTGTAAAAACCGATGATTAATGTGAAGGGATCAGGGCTTGAACTATGGTGATGGTCAATAAGTTCTTTCTTTCCGTATCCGTTGTGACGGCCGCCGCTTTTATGGCGATGGCCGATCATGTGCCTGTCAAGCAGGGATTGTGGAAGGTGTTCAAGTACGACAATCCGTCTGACGAACCGATTGTGTTTTCCGGCTGGAGCAAGGCGACGGATGCGCATGCGCTTGAATATTGTATGTTCCTCGATGTGTTCTATGCCGACGGAACGGCTGCATGGGCCAGAAAGGCGAATTTCACTCTTGGAACGCATGACTGGGAGGAGACCAAAAAAGTGTTCATTCCCAAGAAGCCCGTGAAGAAGATCGATGCCTACGCCATTTTCCGCAGCAAGGCGAAGGGGGAGAAAACCCGCGGTTCCGTCAGCTTCCGGGACTTCAAGGTTGAGCGTATGATGGGCAATGGAGAGACGATTTCCACATTCGCAGTCACAGATAGACCGTTCTCGAACACTCGGTCTGTCACCAGAGTCGTGCTCAGCGGACGCAGGCTCAAGACCGTCGTGGAATCCGAGGCGTTGCCCGACACCGTTTCCTCTCCAATACCGTCTGGCAAAGTGAAGGTATGGACGGAGGATTCGATGAAACTTGTGACGCCGCTTACGTTTCCTCAGCGCGACGCATCTTCCGGAATTAGGCTTTCGCTCGCAAAGCGCGAGCGTGAGTCGGCGCAGGTTCTCATATCCACCGCCGGAGATGTAGAGTGGCGTGCCGCCACGCTCCACATCTCTCCGCTGAAGCGCAGGGACGGGGGCGTCCTTCGCGGGCGCGTCGACTGGCGCAGGCAGGGATATCTCGCCCGCGAGCATGGAGCTCTGCGCCACCCGCATGCGTTCCCCGCAGACGAACGCTGGTTTCCCGATCCTCTTCTGCCGCCTGCTCCGATGCGGGTGCGTCCGGCTTCCACGCAGGGTGCGTGGGTTACGGTCTTCGCCGAACATGATGCTGCGGCCGGTGAGTATTGCGGCGTCATTGTCGTCCGGGACGGCGGCAGGGAGATGGCGCGCGTGCCGGTATCCGTAACGGTCGAGAACTTCGCTCTCCCCGCAACATTTGGCATGGAGACTGCGTTCGCTCTGATGGATGGATTCATCAGAGCTCTCTATCCGGAGGATTTCAGGCGGCGCAAGAGGGAGGCGATTGACGTGATGCTTGATCATCGTCTGAATCCTGATGACATATCCCGCACGACACCGCCGGAGATAGGGGACCTGCTTTACGCCAGAAGCAGGGGGATGAATCGGTTCAACATACTCAATATCGTGCCGCCACCGAAGGATCCCAATGCCCGCTGGGTGCTTACCTGTTCCGCTGATGCATTGAAGGATCCGAAGTTCTGCGATTATTTCGTGGGGATAGTCAAACCGTATGTGCAAGAGCTTAAAAAGCATGGTCTGGACAGCATGGCGTACGTGTACGGCTTTGATGAACGGCCAAAGAGTTTCAATCCCGTGATAGAGAGTTTCTGGCGCAGGTTTCAGAGTGAGGTTCCCGGAATACCGATGATGACGACCGCAAGGAATTATCAGGATTTCGTGAATGGCAGAATCAAGGGTCCGCTTGCGTGCGATTGGCTCTGTCCCACTACTGATGCCTACAGCATTGACGTATCAGAGATGTTGCGCAAGGAAGGAAAGAAGGTGTGGTGGTACGTGTGCTGTTCTCCCACATATCCGTATGCGAACTTCGCGTCATGGGAATATCCTCCAATAGAAGGGCGCCTTCTTGGGTGGATGACGCATCTGTACCGGTCCGACGGACTGCTTTTTTGGATAGTGAACAAGTGGCACGGAAACCGCCGCTTCGATCCGGGCGATACATTTTTCCCCTGGTTCCGTACGCACAACGGCAATGGCATGCCCGGAGACGGGATAATGATGTATCCCGGTGAAGATGGAATATGGCCATCGATCAAGTTGGCACAGTGCCGTGATGGCGTGGAGGACTATGAATATCTCCAGCTTGCCGCCAAAAAGGCGGGGCTGCAGGCATGTGACGCCGTCACCAGAACCATCGTGAAGACGGCAACCGACTACTCCCGCAGTCCACAGATGCTTCGCGCCGCGCGGAAACGCCTGGCGCACATGATTGAGGACTGACACTCCTTCTGAAGATGTGTCTATGTCCGGTTTGGCGCGGGCGAATTTGAGGGAAATGGGCGATTGTGGTATACTTGCACCTACTTTCACTCAGGTAGAAAGGTTCAGCAGAGATGTTCAACAACAAGGTGTACCACAAGATCGACGCGCTTTCAGGAAGCGTTGCCACGCTTCGTGCAGAGGGTGTTAAATACAATGAGATCGCGGAAATAGAGTCCCGCGCGGGCACGTCGCTTGCGCAGGTCATCAAGTTGGACGGGCCGAACGTCACGCTCCAGATCTTCGCGGGCGCGCGAGGCGTGGATACAGCCGCAAAGGTGCGGTTCCTGGGCGAGACGATGAAGGTGCCGTTCTCGCAGGCGCTTCTCGGGCGTGCGTTCACGGGCGCATGCGTTCCGCGCGATGGTGGACCGGCGATCGACGAGAATCCTGCCCCCATCGGCCAGCCGTCCGTCAACCCTGTGCGTCGAGTGATGCCGAACCAGATGGTACGCACGAACATTCCGATGATCGATCTTTTCAACTCGCTCGTCAAGTCGCAGAAGCTTCCCATCTTTGCGCGCGCTGGCGAACCGTACAACGATCTGCTTGCGCGCATTGCGCTTCAGGCGGACTCCGATGTGATCGTCATCGGCGGCATGGGGCTCAAGTACGACGAATACCTCAAGTTCCGCAGTACGCTCGACAAGTCGGGCGCTCTGGCCAAGACCGTCATGTTCGTGCATACTGCCGCCGACCCTACGGTGGAGTGCATGCTCGTCCCGGATGTTTCCCTCGCAGTTGCGGAGAAGTTCGCGCTTGAAGGCAAGGATGTTCTCGTCCTTCTCACGGACATGACATCCTTTGCGGACGCGATGAAGGAAATTGCCATCACGATGGAGCAGATTCCGTCAAACCGCGGCTACCCGGGCGACCTTTACTCGCAGCTCGCCGCCCGATATGAGAAGGCTGTGGACTTCAAGGATTCAGGGTCCATAACGATCCTTGCCGTAACGACGATGCCCGGCGACGACGTCACGCATCCCGTTCCCGATAATACGGGCTACATAACGGAAGGGCAGTTCTATCTGCGTAACGGGCGCATCGAGCCGTTCGGTTCGCTGAGCCGTCTCAAGCAGCAGGTGAACAAGAACACGCGCGAGGACCACCGCACTGTCATGGACGCGATGATCAAGCTCTACGCCGCATACAAGGAGACTGTGGAGAAGCAGTCTATGGGCTTCAAGATGAGTGCATGGGACCGCAAACTCCTCAAGTACGGCGCATCCTTCGAGAAGGAGATGATGGATCTTTCCGTGAACATTCCGCTTGAGGCGGCGCTTGATCTCGGATGGAAGATTTTAGCGGAATCCTTCGACAAGAGCGAGGTGGGCATCCCGTCAAAACTTACGGACAGGTTCTGGCCCAGAGGTTGAAGACAAAGCTTTGCAAGACAATCTGTCTTGAAAAAACGGTTCAGAATCTGAATCTGGCGCCAAAGCCGCCCATTGTCCAGTCATTGTGCGCGCAGCGGTACGGATTGTCGTCATTTGCGTCGCGGTGGCTGGATCCCACCACCATATACTGCTCTGCATAGGCGAAGAGGGATACTGATTCCGATACGGACCAGTTCAGTTCGAGCCTGAACGACAGGGTCGACATGTTTCCACGCCATTCTCCCCCGCCCGGTTTGTCTCCCACGACACGCACTATGCATCTTGAGCTGCCGCCCTCCACGAATGTCGAGGGCGTGACCGACAGGCCTTCCAGTATCGGGAATCTGCGTCTCACCCCAAGCTTGAAATAGAAGTATTCGTTGCCGTGCACATACTCGCGCATTCTCCAGAAGGGGGTGAGGTAGGGGTTGACGAGCGCCTGGTCAATCTGCCACCAGTGGTAGGTGCGGTCGGAAGATGCGCTCGCCCCCTTGAAGCCGCGGTATATCGTCCATGCTTTCGAGAAGTCGCTCGTCAACTTCCAGCCATCGGCGATGTCAATGTCGTATTGCCACATTGGTCCGAATTCGGAATGATAGCAGGCATGGCGGTGGACGTCGGAACGCCGATCGGTCAGCGAACTTATTTCCCTGTTGCGTACGCCGAAACGCCCGAAGCTGCCAGAGTCGTAGCCGACGTTTGAGCCTACGACCAGCATCGGCCTGTCCTCCATCAGTTTCCCCAATGATATGTAGGATGAGCGGAATTCAGGCGTCACTTCCACAAAAAAAGGCGAGATGAGAGAAGTGGCAAACAGTGCGATTGAGGAAATCATACGTGTGTCAGGTGCGGACTGCCGGCGAGAGATATACGGGTAACGGTTCGCATACAAGGATCTCCGGATGGGTCATCGCGATTCCCGCCAGCCTTTCGGCCGATGGCGGAGTGCTGCCGGCGTACCGATCTCCGAACGTTTCCTTCAGGACGTCGCCTATGCGAACTCCGTCTGAGGTGGCGATGGTCGCCGATTCAGGAATCGCCGCGGGAAGCCCATCCTTCTGTACAAGGCGGAAATCGGAGACGGTTTCGGCGCCGTTGTACACCACAACCCAGAACAGTCCGCGGCGTGCGTCACCAACGACGGCGGTGAGGCCGTCTTCACGGGCAAGGGCCGCAGCGCTCGGCAGACCGTACACGACCGATCCGTCGGACGCTTTTTTCGCCCTGATTCCGA
>SUVZ01000195.1 GCA_015061765.1 Lentisphaerota bacterium | reverse complement strand
TCGGGTTTTGCAACTGGGAACCAGGAACCCGAAACTCAGAACCTTCACTTCATACAACCATATCTCTCAAAAACGTCACCTATCCACTGAAGATTTTCAGCATCGCAAACAGGGTCTGTCCCCACAAGCTCCCAGACCCTCGCCCATTTGTCCGTAACGCTCTTTTTGGGGTCCCTCCAAGAATCAATAGAAATCATTCAATTAATCACAATCTGCCACTTATTTTAAGAATAACTAACTCTTCCGAAGGTCATGTCCGAAGGGCATGTTCCCTCAAAATTCCCCTCAAAATTCATCACATCGATACCTTTACGGACAAGCCAAAGGGGATGCTCCAGCTACGGTTATGCGCTCCGGCATCGCTTTGCCGGATATAATTGCGTGCCGACTTTCGAATATCATGGTCAAACAGGAATTCACTATAGGCGGCAAAAACCGATACTGACACCCTTTCTGAAACCTTCCAAACAATATCCAACCTGAAAAACGCATCCATCAGCCCTGAATGGTCTAGACGCCCCACCATATCAGGTCCGGGCAAATATCCGGCAACGCGCCTGACATCACCCCATCCTTGAGAAACTGACGGGACAATACTCACACTATCGAATATCTCTATCTCCTTTGAGAGACTGAAATTGAGATACGTGCCATTGTCACGAATGACATCACGCTCATAGGAGAGGCGTGGAACGACCCAAATATCCGGCAGTGAAATGTCAGCTAACCAGAACTGCGTATCGGAAATATGCGTACGCGACGGATGGTACTCGTAACGATATCCGATACCGATCTCGACGCACGTTGGAATCCATACGCAGTCCTTCGAGGAGAATCGCTTCCTTAGATCTACAGGCATGTCCACCTCCCATAAATCAAATGTACGGTCTCCACGCCCCATACGCTCTCCGATGTCCGTCAGATCGATGTAGAAGCGACTGCCTGCCGAAAGGCAGTCAAAGAAGGTCAACTCGCCATACGGCAGAAGATTAGGTTTGCTGGAATCAGGGAGGCCGTAGGAAAGCACCTTTGACGTAAAGTCTATCGACGCAGTGCCTTCGACATAAGAATTCCGGGTATCATTGCACGATAGTGATGCGTAACAAGATGTCGACAACAAGATCCACATTGCAAAAAGACTGGATACCAATGTACTACCAAACAGATTCATCTCCGTTCACCTCCGACAACAATCTGAAAACCGTTAGGACTCCCACCTTTCACTCGATGCGAGTATATCACACCGTTTTTCCAGTCAATATCAATTTCATAACCACCTCTGGCGCGCAAGCCTTTGACGCGACCAGCTTTCCAAGTCTTGGGCAAGGCAGGCAACAACCGCAGCACAACCTTCCCGTCAGAAGTCTTCTCGTGGCTTTGAAGCAACATCTCCGTAATAGCGGCAACCGCCCCAAGGTTGCCGTCAATCTGAAATGGAGGATGCGAGTCAAAAAGATTTTGATATGTTCCGCCGGTAACACTCCCACCAAGAGTTGCATAAGTCGGCTTCAAAAGGTTCATTAAAATATCATGGGCATGATCTCCATCCCTGAGGCGTGCCCACCAGGCCATCCTCCAAGCCATCCCCCAACCCGTCGAGATATCTCCGCGATGAACAAGCGTTTTTTTCGCTGCTGCGAAAAGTGCGTCTGTTTGCGAGGTTATCTGAGATGACGGATAAAGGGCATAAAGATGGGAAATATGACGATGACGGTCTTCCGGATCATCCAAATCCTCTATCCATTCCATGAGTTGTCCCCATTTCCCGATCTGCAACGGAGCAAGTCGCTTGCGGCAATCGGCTATCGCAGCAAGCGACAACCCATCCTGCCCCTCTCTTCCAAGTATCTCCGCGGCCTCTCCTACCGCATCAAAGAGATCTCGGAGAATCTGAGCATCCATCGAAGTTCCTCGTGTCCATTTCACACCATCACGACTTTTCGGAGCGTTCTCGGGAGAAAAACTCGGCACGACCGTCAGATACCCGGTCTGTGGGTCTTCAACAAGAACATCGACAAAGAAAATCGCAGCGTTGAGCATCAGAGGATAGAGTCTGGTCAGGAAACCGCGATCCTGCGTAAAGCGCCAGTGATCCCAAAGCTGTACCGCAAGCCATGCTCCTCCCATCGGCCATATCCCATAAGCCCCATGAACAGGCTCCGTCAATCTCCATATATCCGTGTGATGATGCGCACACCACCCCCTAGCGCCGTATGTGTCTCTCGCCGTACGTCTGCCTGCCGCGGAAAGGTCTTCTACCGCCGACAGGAGAGGTTCGATCAGATGAGAAAGGTTCGCCACATCAACAGGCCAATAGTTCATCTGAAGATTGATATTTATCGTGTAGCTTGACATCCACGGAGGCGAAAGCCATTCGTTCCAGATTCCCTGAAGCGTGGCCGGCTGAGTTCCGGGCTGGGATGATGATATCAGCAGATAGCGCCCGAACGCAAAATACAGCGAGGCTAAATAGGCATCCGGCTCCGTCCTATTCCGCTCCAGCCGTTCCGGCACCGTAAGTCCGGGATGCGAGTCTGGCATTTCGAGCCTGCAGGCATCAAACTGGGAACGATATGCCGCCACATGTCTTTCCCTGAGGACGGCATAGCCATGGTTCAGCGCACCATTGAGATATGCCTCGACACGGCTCCTCTCATCGCCTGAAGCTCCGTCCCGCCAATTGACAAAACTCGTCGCCGCAGAAAAAATCAGTGTAACAGAGTCAACTCCAACCACCGACATCACGCCGTTTTCAGCAAAGACACGGCCGCCGTCAGCAACAGCCCGCAGATGCGACGCATACCGGATATCACCTTTTGAATAGAAGCCGACCCCTGCATGTCCTGCAAGGAACAGATCCCGTCCATCGTCAGTCGCTTTCGCATCACGCTGAAAAGGACTTTCAAAAAACGCATCAAAGGTAATCGCCGCCTTTCTATCAGCGGATATACGCATCACCAGGACATTATCTGAAAACGATGTGAACGTTTCCCGTCTATACTTCACACCTTTGACTTCATAGTCACAACTGACAACGGCATCGTCCAGCGAAAGCGACCGGCGGTATGCCGAAGGAAGGTCATGTCCGGGGAAGCGCAGCACCAGGGACCCAAGCGTCTGATAAGCCTCAGACGTATTTCGCCGGGACACGATGTTGCCGGTCTTCGCCCTGAACCATGTGACAGCCTCCTTCTCCCGCCCGGCAAGGATCATCTTCCTGACCTCGGGAATCAAAGACTTCAGCTTCGGCTGGAGCATATAGTCGGGCCGTCCATCCCAGAGCGTATCCTCGTTGAGCTGCAGGCGCTCCGCGCCCGGTCCGCCGAAAACCATCGCGCCGAGACGACCGTTTCCGATCGGCAGCGCCTCCGTCCATGTAGCTGCCGGCGAGGCGTATTCAAGCATATATCGCCCTCCGTTGACTGCGACGGCGGCACTCATGACGACCGCCGAAAAAAACACAGTCACGTATAATTTGACCGGCTTCATAAACATCATATACCTTTTACCTTGAACGGGCCTTGAGCCTTCTCAATGCAATCGTTCACTCCTTCGACACGGTTCAGCACAACAGTCGGAGAGAGATCGGCGTTCCACAATCGCAGGAGCGGCCCGTCCACCCCCTCCACCGTCACATCCGAAAGCTCAAGCGAACTTATCCACGACCCCCTGACCATTTCCGGGACCTTGACACCGAATGAAAGCCGGCAACCCTTAAGCGACAGTGATAGCGGAACATAGGCGTCGCCCCATGCGCAAAGCGGCAGTTTCAATCCGCACGCCGTTACCTGTTCAAAGGTGATGTCGGTCAGCGGTGCGCCTTTCTGCCACTGCTCATTGAAATAGTTGTAATGGAAAAACCTGTCGGCGTTCTCCACGGTGCAGTCCCGTATGACGATATTCCCGGCGTCACCACGAATCGGACACGTACGGTCTGCGTAGTAGGTAAAGAACGAAAGCATGTTGTTGCGCGTTCCTTTCGGCGCAGGCGCCCCGGCCTCCTTCTCAGCCCTCGACAACACTCCGCGGAAACCATATTCGCCCGGCCCCCTCGCTTGACAGTTCTCAATCGTAACATCCACTCCTCCAAACCGGAAACAGCTGCAGGACGTATTCAGATAGCAATTGCGAACGAGAACACGGCGATTGTCAAAACCAGCAATGCAGTCATCGCCAGTCTTCAAGATGCAGTTTTCAATCCTCACATCATCACATCCGTTAAAATGTATGGAGTCGTGCCCCGCCAGGCATGTCACGCCGTCAATCACCAGATTTCTCGTATCGACTATCCGATGAGCCCAGTTCCCAGAATCCTTGACAGTATAACCCCTCAACGTAAGGTTACGGCATTCAACGGCATTGATCCCGAGCGGACCTCGATAGTTCTCCTCGCCTAGCGGATCAAATGCATTGCACCCGTCGATTATGGAATCCGGCTCGCCGATGATTGCCGCATCCGTCGCCCGGTAAAGCCGGATGATGGCGTTATTCCACCGATTTCCCGGATAACGATGGAATGTGTCCTTGTCGACATAGTCCGCACGGATCCATCCGACATGCGAGATTATCTTCGGATCGACCGGCTCGACAACGTCCTTTTCAAGAATGAAGTAGCGCTCTACGTCTCGAGAACCGAGCAGGCGACACCCCGATTCTAAATAGAGCGTGACACGGCTGCGCAGCCTAAGACCACAAATAGGATAAACGCCCTTCGCAAGCCTTACCGTGCCGCCGCCCGCACTAAAGCAGTCGTCTATCGCGCCCTGGATATCAAGCGTTCTGTCGCCGTCACCCGGCAAAGGCCGGATCAGCCGCGTAACAGATGATTCATCTTTGACGGCATCCACTGCCGTACATGCAGACAGCACGGACAACATCGCGATTGCAAGCATCCTCAAGATACGCACAGAATGGAATGCCGCCGAATGACCGTATGATGTTGTACCCTTCATTGAAATTTCCTCCACTCTGATGAAATCGATTTACCTTCATGCCCCCAACAACTGCGAGGAACTACCGTTAAACGATAGACGGCACGACTCTTCATCGGCATATCGGTCCGCGGAAACGCACAAACCACAGGCTCGACATCGTCCTGTTCTCCCATAAGGGAATTCGGCGAGAAGTAGAAGCGTTCCGAAACTGTGCGGATGTTGTCACCGCAATCCTCCTCCAGCCGGACAGCATAATCCCACGCACGGATATCGGCCCCACCCGCCGTTGTCGCCGGCGGAAACGACACGCATATCTGTGCGTGCTTCTCCTCTGACGGCTTCATGCCGCCCTTGCCGCGAAAATGTCCGTCCATGCAGCAGATCTCAATCTTCGCTCCAGCGGGAAAGCCCGGAAGAAGCCTTGCATTCACTCGTGTATCGAACCGATAAGGTTTATCGGCACCTGGACCAACCGGAACAACCCAGTCAGCACCAAGAGAATGTCCATTTTTGAATTCAAAGCGTTTAAACACTACACGATTGTCGTAGACATCCATCAACATTCCCTGCTGAACGCCCTTGAAATCTATCGGAGGCATTTCCAGCGGCGGCTCGCGGCGGAAATCGCGTCCGCAGAAACCATTCTCCCGTCCCGGTGGCGTAAACGCAAAGCCTGTCTGGCAGGAACAGTTGACCGCCGTAAACTCACCTTGCCATATCGACGTTTCGTCTGTCAGCGACAGGTGGCTGTGTCCTGTCAGCACAAACGCATTGGGATAGCGCGAATATACCGGCTTGGATATATCGTCACTGTACTTTCCCCAAGCGCACCCCCGAAACAGCCATGTCGCATTTACAGTATCGGTCACAGGCTCGTGCTGAACGAAGAACACCGGTTTGTCGGACGGAAGGTGAACGGTCGAAAGAAACTCCTCGAGAGGATTCGGCTCATCCTTGAAACCCGTTGCGATCGGATGCCCCTTCGCTTCGCGCCCCAGGATCGACAACCAGTTTCGCAAGACAAAAGTATAACCCTTGACCGTTTTAATCGACACGGGTCTGTATTCCTCCCCCAAAAGCTCCTTCCAGAACTTTTCCCGGTTAAAGAACAGGCTCGACGCGCGCGCCTCATCCACGGTCTTGAAACGTCCGTACGCCCAACCATCGACATCATGGTTTCCCGTGACGAAAAGCCTCTCGACCTTTGCCCCGTCCGACCGCCGGTCGTCCGGAAAGACCTTGAACCAGGTATCAGCGACACGGCGATGTTCAACCAGCTGGCTGTGAACGGTCAAATCTCCGGCAATGAGCACGGCATCAACCTTCTCTGCATCGAAATAACGCAAAGACTTCTCAAACAAAGCGGCTTTCCTCGGCCCCTCGACATGAATATCCGAAAGGATCCCGACACGCAGCCGCCGCTCACTTGGCGCCGCCGGCAGAAGCGACGGCATTCCCGCCAACGCCGCCGCTGAAAGCATAAAATTCCTTCTGGTCATTTCCTCTCCTTCACATCCTCGCAGTTTACCATGCGGACATCGGGGAACTCTGCAAGCCTGTCTGGCGAGAGAGCATTGCGCTCAAAACGGTTGTTCTCAAGCGTCAATCCCCGTACCGCCGACGCATAGACGCCCCGGGTTCCGTTATCATGAAAATGACAGTTGCGGATTGCGATTGAATCATGAACGCCGGCGGGATATTCAGCCGCGCCGACATCATGGCTGGCCTTGATTACAATTGCCCCGAGATTTGCCATCATCGAACCGATTCCGCATCGCGTGAATTCGCAGTTACGTATCTCCACGTTCTTGGCAGGACCGACTTCATTCCACACTCTGATGTCCGGCGCAATGAGAAGCCCCGCATGTATATGCCCGCTGAAACGGCAGTTCTCGACAAGCATATTTTGCGACTGAAGCAGCACACCGCGCGAACTGGAGTTCTCAAAAACGCAACCGGATACCACAACCTGCGGATTGAACGCATTGTTCGACAAGACGTCTCCAATCTCAAGCTTTCCGACAAGTTTCGTCACGCGTCCATGTCCGCGACGATGACCGGAAATGATGAACTTCCCTTTTTCAAGAAAGGTTTTGGGATCATAAACCAGTATCTCGTCGCCTGTCTGCGCCCATCTGTCATCATGAAGC
>SUVZ01000194.1 GCA_015061765.1 Lentisphaerota bacterium | reverse complement strand
AACCTCTCCCTTTCGTGCATAGTGGATGGCGTCTCATACGTAGCCTCTCTCCTTGGCGGCGGCGACGGATTCTTTGTGATTGTGAAGTAGTTGTTAGCAGTTAGCGGTTAGCAGTTAGTGGTCAGCAACCCGAAACTCGAAACCCGGAACCGGAAACCAAAAAGAAAATTTCAATGAAAGGAAACAGAACAATGAAAGTGACAACAGTTCTTGCATCATTCTTGGCGGCGGCATCGCTCAACGCGGCGGTGATCGAACAGGTGATAGTGCGCCAGCAATGGCCGTGGTCCACGGATGTGAAGGTTGAATACAAGCTTTCCGGCGTCACTTCGCCGGTCGACATCTCGGTGAAGGCGTTCAACGGCAATGTTGAACTCGATTCCTCCCGGCTTGCCGCCTCGATGACAGGCGACCGTTTCGGCATAACCGAAGATGGTGTCGGAACGATAATAATAGACCCAGTGAAGGCGTTCGGCACGTCGAAAGTCGCCCTCGCCAACTTCAAGGTGAAGCTTTCCGTCTCGGATTCGGCGGCAAACCTCAACGAAGTCCTTTATAAGGTGTTCAATCTCGAAACTGGCGAATGTGAGGACATAACCCGCGTTCAGCTTCTGAATGGTAAATACGGATCGGTTGAAACTGACTTCTCGAAGATCGGCCCAGGTTTCAATACTACGCTTAACGATGTCATTATCTGGACGGGTGTGACGAACAATGTCGCCTACAAAACCACACATCTCGTTATGCGCAAGATTCCTGCGGCAGGAATTGAGTGGACAATTGGGTCTCGTTCGGGTGAAGTGGGGGCTGCAAGCGGTGGTAATACAGATGACGAGAGACAGCATACCGTACGCCTTACCGAGGATTTTTTCATGAGCGTATTTGAGGTCACTCAAGCGCAGTACGTCAAGTTCTACGATTTGCGTAGTGGAGGCTTTATCAATGAGGAGGATTCATCCATGCGCCCGGTTGAGACTTGCAAGTATGGGTCAGATTTGAAAGGTCTCAGTGATTGGAAGGCTGAAGATGGTAGCGCAAGCCATAATGAGTGCATCTGCTGGCCCACTAACGCTTATCGGCATTGCACGCGCGGCAATCGAATGATAGGGAAGATGCGCAGCAAACTCGGTGTTAAAGTTGATTTGCCTACATCGGCTCAATGGGAGTTTGCCTGCAGGGCGGGAACGCAGACTGGGCTTTACAGCGGCAAGGAGCTTACCAATGCGAATGGTACTTGCCCAAATGTGGAAGAGATTGCATGGACCGCAAGTTCGGATTATTCCGATGCTCCAGGCGGTAAGGCCCAAACCCGTGTAGTTGGGCTCAAAAAGCCAAATGCCTTTGGCCTTTATGACATGGCTGGCAATGTTTCTGAATGGTGTCTTGACTGGTTCTATTCTGATATCGAGACTTTCTATGACGATAACGGCAATGGAGTCAAGGCTGATATCTTGCATTCCGATCCGCTTGTTGATCCTGTAGGAAGGTCGGTGCGCAGGGATACTAACAATCTGAAGGTTCGTCGTGGCGGCGGGTGGTATTTTGCTCAGAAGTTTTCGCGGTCGGCTTATCGCGGAGGGCATAATTATGAGGCTGAAAAGAATTATCTTGGCATTCGCCTAGTCGCGCCTGTTGCGGCTGATTGGAAATGATGGAATGAAGCTTCTGCTTGGATTTCTTGCGGCGCTTTCTGTTTCTGTCGCTCCGGCGAAGGTTGTCGTCGAATTGAAGGACGATGGACGGGCATTGATCAATCCGGGCATGGGTTGGGTGATGCACTATTATGACAATGGTCCTAGATATGGCACTACCATAAAAACCGGCGATGACCTTAGGTGGTTTCCGGGATGCTCTGTAGTATATCTACGTCTCCCTTGGGCGCATCTTGAGCCTGAGGAAGGTAAATTCAACTGGAATTGCATTGATACTCCTGCGCAACAATGGATTGCTCGGGGCGGACAGGTGGCTTTCCGCATAACCTGTAGTGAAACAATGAAAGAGGCAATACCTGAATGGGTTGCGAAAGCAGGAGCAAAGACCATACGATGGCAGTGGGATGACCGAAACCAGAAATGGGGGCGGCATCCCGAAGGGAAGTTTTGGGAGTGCGTTCCAGATGATCCAGTATATCTAGAGAAGCTCGGAAACTTCCTTGCAGCCTTTGCGAGACGCTATGACGGACGTAAAGAGGTGGCGTTTGTCGATATCGGTTCGGTCGGGATATGGGGCGAAGGACATACCGGTCGCACGATACAGCTTTCTCCAGAAGAAACCCAGCGCATAGTGATGTTGCATACTGATCTGCATCTTAAGCATTTCAAGAAGACTCTTCTAGTCGTGAATGATGATTTTACAGCCAGCAAGACAGCGCAAACAAGTTCTGCCATCGAGTATGCCCTTGCGAAAGGACTTGGCTGGCGGGATGATTCGATTATGGTTCAGCCTAAGTTCTGGTTTCATGAGGAGCAGGCCGGGATGTTCTGGCCGAAAAGTCCTACCATAATAGAATCCGCCCATTACCATTATGCAAAAGACAAAAAGCTGTGGAGCGGAAAGGTCCTTCTTGATTCCATTGAGGCGCATCATGCCTCATACTGCTCGATTCATGGCGACCCTAAAGAAATCTTCGAAGAAAACCGTGAGTCGGTGTCAGAAATCAACAAGCGTCTTGGTTATCGCTTTCAGGCAAGGCGCATAGTCTACTCGAAGAAGATTGTGTCCAATCTCGATTCGCAGGTAGCGGTGCCGTTTAGGGTCGAGTTCACCTTTGCAAACGCAGGCGTAGCTCCTTGCTATGCGTCTGCCTACCCATGTCTCACGCTCAAGACGGCTGAAGGTGGAATCGCTGCCGTCTTGGCTGCGAGTGAGTTCGATATTTCGGGCCTGCCAGTTGCTGATAAAGGGAAAACCATTGAAAAAACACAAGCCGCAGAGTTTACGCTTGGCCGCTGGCAGCGTCCTGTGCTCCCTCCAGGGATCTACGATGTCTTTGTGTCTGTCGGGGAAATGGATGGCACGCCTGTGTATGAGCTTCCGCATGCTGGGGATGATGGGCAGCGGCGATATCGCATTGGACAGATTGAGGTTTCTGATAAGCTTTGATATATGAGGAGTCTGTTTATGGCAGGGTGTTTTTCTAAGTGGTGGGTTGCATCCATTGCATTTGGTTTCGGAACAGTTCTGTGTGCTTCCGCTGCAGCAACTGGAGAGAATGCCAAAAGGCGTTGCTGGACTTTGACGCCAAAGGCGCAGGCCATAGTGGAAGAGATGCGAGGACTTGCCAAGAGGTATAGCCCCCGCACTGACAGAACAAGGATATTTTCGCGTGCGCAGCTGAAGTATGGCGCTCAACGGACGGATTTCATACATCGTTGGTATGATCGTCCGCTTCATCAGGATTCAACATGGGCGGAGACGGCAAATCCAGACAAAATTCTTCATCCTGAGGCATGGAAGCGAACGGTTGAGGCGGTCAATCTTGGCGGAATGGACGGTTTAGCCGTTTGCACGGGGCTGTCGCGATGTAACGAGGTGATAGGCATGAGTGTGACGCCTGGCGGCGAAATGCAGATTCTTGTCGAACTTCCGTATGCCTATGCTGATAAGGGCATCGAATCCCATGTGAAAATTGCGGAACAGGCGCTGAACATGCCGAATGCATACCGTATTGACGGGAAGGTTGTGCTTACTCGATATCCTCCGATAAAGGATTCTGAACTCGATTTTGTGGAGAAGCTGCGAACGACGTTAGACGAACGCTTTGGTCCAGATCGTTTCATTGTGGTATTTTATGTAACCGCATTTGAGAAACGCCTTTCAGAAGGTCCTCTTACAGCGGAAGTTCTGGAATGGGCGCGTGAGCATCTGCGGCGATGCCTGAGGAAAATGGACGGCATTTTCATGGCTGGATGGGAAGTATATTGGCCTCGCCGCTACGGAGCTGAGTTTGAACGGGACGTGCTGGTACCTCTCTATCAGAGCGTTTTATCCGAACCGGAATTCGCGGGGAAAAAGTATCTTGGCATGCCTGTTCATGCAGGACATGAGAATTGCTACCGTTGGAGCTACGACATAGATTCGCAAGGGACGCGTACGCTTGTGGAGCGAATGCGAACGATGCAGATGCTTCGCCCGGATTTCATAATTTGCTGCGAGTGGGATGAGGAGAACGAAAATACCTTTTTCCGCCCGACTGTAGCCAACGGCTATGTGCATCAGCGCATTACGCGTTATTTTGCCGATAGGTTTGCGGGAGTGGAACTGTCGCCGTTTCCTGACGATGATGTTTCGGTTCCGAATATGGTTGTGTCGTACAGAAGGTCGCTCATTGCTGGTGAGCCAATAGAAGTTGAGGTGCGGAATATTCCGGATGGAACATTCAGAGGCAAGAAAATTGAGTGCGCATTCTGCTGGAAGGATGTTTGTGGAAATACCGTAAAGTCCTACCCGTCAGCAAGTCTTGCCGCAGATTCCATTGACTGTGTATCTTTTGTATCTCAGTCAACAGAGCTTGTCGGCAATAACAGATTTCTCATTCCGGAACTGCGGATAAAGGTTGATGGGCGCAGTTTCGTGTTCGGTGAAGGATTTTGGCCATTGGATCTCAATGCTACGAGAGCGGTGGATGCGAAATGGGTGAAGCATTCCCTTCGAGAACGCCCCAAAGGAGTGACAGGCTCAATTAAGTGTACACTTGCGGATCAGACCGGAGAGGTTGAAGTTATAGGTTCATTCTCTTCGGGCGAACCGGTAAAAAGCGTTGAGGTTCTGCAGGAGCCAGATACTGTTTTCATGTACGATCCCTCAAATCTGCCTTGTGCCGATGGAGTTGTACTGAAGATTACCATGCAGGCAAGGGGCAACGCGCCGCGTTCGTTGGCGTTGAACGGCGATATTCGCATTGTAAATGCCAAGGGGTTGAAGCTGATTTCGGGAAAGAACAGAATGCGAACGATGCTTCCGGACGGATGGAGACTTAAGAATTCGCTTTACTGTAATTGGGATGTCAGCCTTTTTGCGTCCATTCCCAAATCTGAAGTAGAGACGGCTGAAATAGTGACTGATCTTTCACCGTCATTTGGAAAGATGCGGATAAAGGTGAAGGATGTTGTTGAGAAGGAGGTAATCGGAGTGAGCGGCCCTGCCGGCGGCAATTTCGTCGTGCGCCACCATCTTTCACAGATATCCATCCCTAAACCGTGCAATGTTAAGAACGGAAGCTTTTCGTTCCGGATTAAGCCGTTGGGGAAATCGGATGTCCTTCGCATGCGGATAATTGACTCAAAGGAACGCGTCTGGCGTGGTAGTCCGCTGACGATTGGTGAACCGACCGGCAATCTGCGCAGGTTTCATGTGTTTGAACGCGATGAAGGGCGAGTGACGGAGATCGCGATTGATTCAAGCCGTGTGGATGAGCCAAAGTATGACTTTTCTCGAAATAGGGGATCTGTTGTTTGGACGAGTTCCGGTCGGCATCTTAGCGGAATATTGGGAGGAGCGGCTACCTTGGTCACAGGATTTGGACAGGGTGAATCGAATTATGGCGACACGTTGACCCGATATATTACGAACGACATTGCAGATGCCCTGGATAACGCCCCTAAACATGTTAAGGGGCCGGGTGAAACTTTTGCGCTTGAATTCGATGGTAGCGATTATCTGATGCTCCCTCAGCAACTTGCGCCGAAATTCTCCGGTTTTGAGATTTCAATTGATGTATGTCCGGAACATCTGGAAGGACGTCAGTCTCTTGTAGATGCAGGATATGCCGCCTATTGGCTCTTCCTTAGGGAAGGTGTGCCAGAAGCGCGTATGTGGGGTGCGCCTAAGAATGCGAAGGCAAAGGCAGCACTTAAGGCTGGGGAATGGAGCAATGTACGGGTGGTTTTTGATCAACGCACATTCAAGGTTGTGGTAAATGGTGTGGAAGGCGAACCTGTTCAGCATTCAGGATGCCAGTTCCAGGCGAGATATACGTCTGTTGGGGCGGCGAACCGAACCCTATTCTTCTTCCGTGGCCGTTTGGCAAACCTCAGCTTCAATCTTAAATGAAGAACATCCAGATCCTCCCTCCGGAAAAGCAGGGCCTGTCCCTGCTTTGGGAGGGGATAGATTGTAGAAAAATAACATTTATGACTGCTTTTGGGTGGTAAAATCCCCTTTGAGTGCACTCGCCGTGGGGACAGACCCTGCAAAAAGTGCGTACTGACCCTCGGCGAAGTTGATACTGACCCTCGAGCGCTGCCCGTACAGACCCTTTCCGTTAGGCATACAGGGAAAGTGCTTAGGGAGTAAGTGCTTAAGGAGCGCTTCAGCATGTCAATGCGCGAATGACAATCGGCAGAGAGGTAATCACCTAAATTGCATATTGCAAAATAGGTGAGGATTTGCAGCGATGGAAAAATTCCCACCTAAATTGCATATGCAAAATAGGTGAGGATTTTTATTGTGTTCAGATTGAGAGTATAGTATAATTCCGTGCATGAAAAAGGTTAGAAGAGAGTTTTTTGGTAGAGAGGCTGAGATCGCGCAGCTTTTAGGGCTCTGGAGGAAGCGGGTTGCATCTTTGGTGACGTGTCGTGGACGGCGCAGAATCGGGAAATCGACGCTTATAGAAGAATTTGCTGTACGTTCTGGGGCGCGATTCATTAAGCTGGAAGGTCTCAGACCTAAGTCCGGGATGACGGAGCGAGATCAGTTGGCGTTCTTCGCGGCGAAACTTTCTGCGCAGACGGGCTGCGAGTCCACAGCTCCGGCTGACTGGTATTCAGCGTTTGTCAGGCTTGACAGGGAGCTGCGCGATCAAGAGCAGACAGTGGTTCTTTTTGATGAGATTTCATGGATGGCGCAGTATTCATTGACATTTCCTGAGATCCTGAAAAACGCTTGGGATGATCTTTTCAAGAAGCATCCACGCCTTGTGCTTGTTTTGTGCGGCAGTGTCTCAAGCTGGATACGTGATTCCATAGTACGCAATCGGGCATACGTGGGACGCCGTTCCTTGGATATGGTCGTGGGTGAGCTTGTTCCTTCTGAATGTGTCAAATTCTGGGGGAAACATGCGGGACGGACAGATTCACGGGAGATTGTTG
>SUVZ01000193.1 GCA_015061765.1 Lentisphaerota bacterium | reverse complement strand
TGCACCTCCAACTGGAGCAGCGACAAGGCGACTGATGCGATGCTTTCGTTCATCAAGAACAATGTCGATCCTTCGCACGTGAAAGGTCTGATGACCGCGCCCTGGGCAAGAGCCTACAAGGAAGAGAATCCCAAAGTTGAGGCAGGCATCAGGCAGTTCGCCGCCGCCAAGAGGAAGTATTACCCCTAAAAAGGCGCTTCATTTAAAAATAACTTGTGCAGTTCAGGAGATGGCCATGAAAAAAAAATCGATAGTTTGGTGTGTGATCTTCAGCTGTGGTGTTGCCGTGGCTCATGCCGATATCATTAACGTTTCGGACGCAAATGTTCTTACGGTCTCCAATAATACGACTCATGTCAGGGCTTTTTCCAAAATGCAGGATGCCGAATATCCTTCGTCTGTCGGAAGTCCTATGTTCTGGATTGACTGTTCTGATACGACGGGATGGGATTTTACGACGTATGGGAGTGCCGAGTGCGTATCAAACATTCCATCGAAGGCAGGGTCGAAACTGGCAGGAGTTCGCTTCCTTACAATCACGCCTAATGGAGGCGACTGGGATGGTTGGGGCGACAATAAACTCCGTCCTCCAAGATATATCAGAAATGAATCGGCGTTGAATGGAGGAAATTATCTTTGTTTTGCGTCTGATACAGGTTCTGGAAACTATAGAGGGCTTGTGTTCAATCCTGCCTATATCTCCGAAAACGATACTGCAATGACAAATGCCCTTGCCAATATCGGTACAATCATAACCGTGCGCGGGAGCAGTAAGCTTAACGGTGGACATTTCTTGAGCGGTGGAATCTTCAAGGATTACGGATGGCACCGTTCAGGCAATCCGGTGACAGGGGCGAGTGAATCAACCGGCTCGTATTTTTGGTGGAATCGCATTGTGAACTCTCATGCTCAGATTCCGGTTTACAATGCTATTCTTTGGCAGGACGGTGCATTTACATTGCCACATGCGTCTTCGTACAATGGCAGTTGGGAAGTGATGACTCTTCAATGTGCGACCGCAACAGCGTCTGCTCACGGCATAGGATGCAATGACCGTCGTTCGAATATGGGTTATGTGGCCGGTGGACAGGAAATAGCCGAAATGCTCATATATGATCGGGTTCTGACGAGAGAAGAATCGGAACGTGTTGAAATGTATCTTGAAGCAAAATGGATGAATCGCAATCGTACCGGATGGAATGGTACATCAAGAATAGCAGAATTACGAGTTCCACTTGCTGATCAGGTTTTGGAGGTTAATGTACCTGAAAATACGGCACTTGAGGTTAGTCGTGTCACTGGAGGTATGCAGCCCTCCGCTGAGATTTCCAAGACAGGGGCCGGTGCTCTCCTTCTTTCCGGGGACGGAGCTTCGAATTATTCTGGGGATATCAAATTACAGGAGGGCTCACTGAGTTTTCCTGCATTGCGCACGACGCCCACGGAACTTCCCATAAAGATATACGCACATTTCGATGCGAGTGATGAAGCCTCTTTGTCTGTGATTGATACTGAAACAACGCCAGGTACGACATATGTCAAAGCGTGGGAAAATCTTTCTACAGAAGCGAACGCATTTGCGTTCAATAGGCGCTTCAGACTTATGTCCCGCAAAGATTCCGTCCATCCGATTCTCCTATCCGACGAACTGGGAGAAGGGCTCAACGTGCTTGACTTTGGAAAGAACCGTTCTGACGGTCCGCATTTTGCGATTACGACAAACGAGACATATTCCGCGTCGTGTGCCGTCTCCCAGATATATGGTGTGTGCACGGTTGTTGCGCTCATTGGTGCGCAGAACGGAGGTGGCAATCTGTTCAATACGGATGCCTTTAATCGGAATATTCAGTCAACAACACATATCCGCGGCGGAATCTTTTTTAACGGTAATGAAGGTAAGAGGGCTTGCTGGATAAACGGCGCAAAATGGGATGCGTCAAAGGGGTATGCGTCATCGGGATATCAGGTTGTGGCCTATCAGGTTGAAGGTGCTTTGTTTAGTTATCTTATGGCAAACAAAGGACTTACCTACTCCGGAGGAGGACGCATCGGAGAGTTGGTTGTATGGAATCGCGTTTTAACCGAGCGTGAGGTGCAGGATGCCCAAGCTTATCTCATGGCCAAGTGGCTTAAGCGTGCCGCTCCAGGATATGAAATGCAATCGAATGATTTTACGGCACAGGACGTGCAGCGTCTGACGGTTCCCTTGGGCGCGAACGTGTCGATTGATGTTGGCGAAGGGCGCACTGTGCGCGTTGGACGTGCGGAAGTCGGCGGCAAACTGGTCAAGACCGGAAAAGGCTCTTTGAAGTTCGAGGAAATTTCATATACCGACCATTCGGCGCAGCTCAATGTGATTGACGGCGATGCCGCAGTTACGGGCGTGCGGGACGTTGCCTCTTCCATGGAATTCGCTTCGGCCTCATCGCTTCATCTTGACGCATCTGATGAAACGAAGATGACGCTTCAGATCCGCAGCGGGGACGGGGCTGAGTGCATTCAGGCATGGCAGACAAAATCCGGCGATGTAAATGTGTTCAATCCGAACGGTTCAGCCGATTTGAACAGAACCCCGTATGTCCGGCGCAATGCGCTTAATGGGCTTTCAGTCGTTGATTTCGGAAACGCCAGTTCGGGCGCAGCTTTGACGAACGGTGTTTGCGGCGGTTCATTTTTGGCGTTGGATCGTTCGCTTCATTCGATTCGTTCCGTTTATGCTGTCATAAAATACCATGGGGTGAATAAAAAACTTGGTTTTCTTTTTGGTAATACTAAGAGTGCTCCGTGCTATGACGTGGATGACATCAGTTTCCATCCTGCGCTTTCCGGTACGGAATTCAGCGGCAAGTTTATGCACGGTTATGCGCAGCAAAATGTTTTTGCTGGAAATATCTGGACAAACGGTGTGCGGATTGCCACTGCTCCATTGTTGAGTTTCCCAATGGTTACCAATGAGTTTGTTCTTCTTGAAATGCATCCTTCAGCAGGTGTCTGCGCAGGAGAAATCGGTCGCGACCGTAATGTTGCAGATCGTATGGGCGGTTTTGCAATAGCAGAACTTATAGTGTATGAACGTCGGCTTTCTGAGCGAGAGAAGATTGCAACCCGCAACTATCTGAACGCAAAATGGTTCAATAAGACTGCGGAAGCTATGCCGGCCCCCCCGGAAAAGTCTGCGCTCCATTCGTCTTCGTCATCCGTTCAGATAGACGGCGGCAACCTGATTGTAGATACGGATGATGATGCCGCTTATGTGGAAGTTGGAGGTTTCGGTACACTAGTAAAGAAGGGTAATGGAACTCTGACCATCAAGGATATTTCTGCACTTGACGGAACATTGAATGTCATGGAAGGGGCGGCAGTGCTTAAAGGAATGGATACGGCTGTAATGCCTGAATTCGTAACGAACGGTATCGTATATCATGCAGATTCGACGAAGGGCATAACATCGACAACAAATGCCAACGGTGTGGTATGCGTGAACAGGTGGGATAGTCAAACGGACAATGGTTATTACGCGGTGCGTTCAGGAGGCTCGGACGGTACATTTCAGAAGCTGATATATGACCCGGAAGTCGGTATGCCAACGGTTGACATTACCGGATACAATGCCTGCTTTATGTGGAAGGATGAAGCTGGAAATGATTTGAATCTTTCAAATATTCGCTCCGTTTTCTGGATGGTGGGTTCTCAAAATGGTGGAGGTTGGCTCCTTGGCGGAGGTACAAATTCTTCTGGTGAGCTTTCGTATGTGTGGCATCGTGGTATATATTATACAACCAATCCAGATACAGGTGCGCAAGTGGCATGGGTCGGAAATACGAATGTATGCCCGCTTGTCCATTATGCGGCTTCGGAAGTTGTCAGGAATGCCAAATGGTTCAAGAATGGCACGGAGGTGACACCTACAAGTGCAAGTGCGCATCTTTCGGGCGGATGGGACCAGGTTTCAATGATTGTTGCCGATGAATCTGTGCCGGCAAACGCATCAGGATTTGCGTTTGATGGACGAAGTAGAAAGGTGACCGGGGCTTCTAACCATAACTATAACGGACACCAACGTCTTGGAGAGGTTATTATTTATGATCGTGTCGTTTCGGAAGAGGAGCGAGTGAAGATTGAATCCTACTTGCGCTGCAAATGGCACCATGGACTTCATCATGCTGCGACAAATCTTGTGTTGCAGGTGGCTGATGGAGCTGAGATTGAACTGGAAGGTGCGCAGAAGTTCGAATCTATCATCGGTGATGGCACAGTGCGCGGAACGGTCAGCGCATTGACGCTTGTTGCGGATGCGGCATCTGAAGGCTTTACGGTTGACGGAACGTATGAGATTGCTCCAGGAACACAAGTGGTGTTGAAGAATCTCTCGGTGTGGGATCGCAAGTCATACATTACAGTGCTGTCGGCTGCTGATTTTTCCGGGAAGGATAATCTGAACAGTGTGAAGTTTGCCGGTGAGGTTGATGATGCCTTGGCATCGAGACTGCGCCTTTGCGTCCGCAACGGTGAACTTGTTGTCCGCAAAGCGGTCGGTGCGGTTGTGATAATGCGTTGATACAATGGGAAGGTCTCAAGTTATGCCTGGTTTTAAGATTGTGGTATTGCATTTGGTTGCAATGCTTGTGTTGGGGATTTCTGCTAAACAGCATGTCCGAATGATAGAAGGTGCGGTGCTGGCGCCTGAAGAAGGTTTTATCCTCGGCAACGGCGATCTTTCCGTGAGCGCCTATCAGGATGCGAACTCGATAATATTCCGCTTTGGCAAAGGAGACGTTTGGGATCGGCGCGTGTTTACCAATGACTGTATGCGTCCCGCTTCAATAGAGGAGTATCGTTATGGTGTCTTGAAGGAAGGTTGGCAGGCTTCTGGCGGAAACGGGAATACGACCGCGTCTCGTGCTACAAAAGGAACAAAGAACGAAAAGCGTATGGCTGAGCTTTTGGGAGGTTCGTCGAAAACACCCATCCGCAGTCTAGCGTTCCCATGCCCAAAACCTGTCGGGGAGCTTCGTATGCGTCTCCCTGTAGATGTGGCTGGAGTGATGAAGACGACGCACCGTCTTTTCATTGAGGAAGGCAGGCTTGAGATTACATGTGCATGGCCGGACGGTATCAAGGTTGTTGCTGATGCGGTCATGGATCCCGATGAGAACGTCTTTTCGCTCGGATGGAAAGTGGAAGGATGGAATAGCCATACATATATGGGACGAGAAAAGCGTATCCCGGTGTGGTTTCAGATGTGGCGATGGAAAGACCCTGATTTCGTCGAATGGGCGCGCCGTTATGCGATAGACAGCCGGCACGGGGCGTTCTATCGCAGCGCACTGAAAGAGTCTGTTCGGTCTCTGCCGCCGCCAATCGCAAGTATTCACGGAACTGAAGGATGCATCGAGCAGCAGTTCTATCCTGATCTGACGTTTCCCGAGGGATTCCGCTACAGGATGACCCTTCAGCCGGGAGGCAAAAATCTTGGCAGGTGCACGATCCCGGGACCGCGGGACCCAAATGGAGATGCATGGGTGGATTTTCTGCCGTTGGGTCAGCTTGTGGAAAATGGAGCGAAGGGCGAACTTTCCGTGACGGTGAGGACTTCCCGTGATCCGTCTCTTGCCGCTCCTGCTCCGCGTGCCCATGCCGTTTGTGTTGAGGCTGCGGGAAAATCGGCCGCCGAATACTGGAAAAGCGCCGTGTCATTTCCCCAGGATCCGTTTCTTGAGGATCTGTGGTTCGCTACATATCATGTGAGACGCTGTGTTCTGAAGGGCGGAACGGTGCCTCCCGGACTTTTCCTGCCATCGACCGTTAACGACTTCTCCCATTGGCATGGGGATTACCATGCCAACTACAATATGGAGTCGATATATTGGGGCGACTTGACGGCAAACCATCTTGAGCAGACCGAGGCGTATTTCGACTGCTGCGACTACTTTGCAGATATCGGGCGCAAGATTGCCCGTGACTATTATCATGGTCGTGGAGTGTTCATACAGCTTGAAGGTCATCCGATGAAATATCATGATGATATAGCCGGACGCATTCCGCTGGGCCGTATGGCATATATGACCGGATGGTTCATGACGCGCTACTGGGAATACTACCGCATGACGATGGATAAGGCTTGGCTTAAAGAGAGAGGCTATCCGTTCATCCGGGATTGTGCGCTGTTCTATCTCGATTTCCTCCAGAAGGCTCCTTCGGAGGGATTGCCTCCGCAGTTAAAGGACGGCAGATACCATGCGTTTCCGTCAATCTGCGGCGAAGCGGATATGCGCGATCCGATGAAGCTCTGCGACGGCTGGCAGGTGATGGTTCATTGTCGCCATTCGCTTTATGCCGCCATTGAGGCTTCAAAGGTTCTTGGAGTTGATGATGACCTCAGAAAGGAATGGCAGGATAGACTGGACAATCTTGCCTCCGGATATGCCCGCAGTTCGAAAATGACGGATTACCAGTGGCATTGCCTATGCGTGATGCAGCCGGAGCATACTCGGAATCTATATCCCTACAAGCCGAATACCAACAGTTGGGACGGCGTGCTGAAGCCACGCGGGCAGTCGAACGCCGACACGTGGTATGAAGGGCTTCAGACGATATGGAAGATCGGATATCCCCGTTCCAACAGCTGCCAACCGGACAAGACCTATGCGCAATTCAGACGTGCTCTTTATCAATGGACACATCCTAATGGATTGGTGTGGGCTATGGCAATCCAGAACTACGGTCGAGCGGGTGCGTGGTCCGAGACTCTGTCAGTCATGGCTCCATTTCAGGAGATGATGCTTCAGAGCTGGGATGGGGCGATAAACATCTTTCCTCGTTGGCCGAAGTCTAAAGATGCCCGGTTTCGCAACTGGCGGGCGCAAGGCGCGTTCGTGATATCCGCTGCGCATAAAGCGGGGCAGATTGCGGAGGTTGAGGTTCTGTCGGAGAAGGGAGAGGATTGCGTGGTTCATGGCGAATGGCGTGTACGCAATTCGGCAGGCAAGACTGTAAAAACAGACCGTGACGAGTTTGGAAGGCTTCGCTTCAAAACCGTATCGGGCGGCAAATATGCTCTTTATGTGCAGTAAGCTTTTTATACAGGAGAAATAA
>SUVZ01000192.1 GCA_015061765.1 Lentisphaerota bacterium | reverse complement strand
TCCTGTGCGCTGCAAGGTATGGGATGTCCGCTCTCTCATGAAAGAAGCACCGCGCCAGGTCGGCTTCAACATCCTGGAAGGGATATACGCGCTCGACTACCCGCTCTTCCTGACGGACCGTTCAGCGCTGGCGATGTGAAGGGTAAAGAGTAATGAGAGATGAGGAAAGAGAGATGAGTCTAGTCATGAGTTGAAAACAGGAGGAAAACATGATGAAAAAAAAAATGATAATTGCAACATTAGTGACATTTGTTGTTGAATTCGAAGAGAAGAAAGGAATGTGATTGCCATGAAACGACTGCTTGTTATTGCGTGTATCCCTTTTGTTGCTTTCGCCGTCGAAGAGACATTTCCTGAGGTGAACTTCATTGGCGTTGAAGGAGCTCCTTCTTCATCAAGTCTCTTGGTCGTCAACAATGACTTTCCGTCTCCATTCACAAATGGAGCAGCCTGGAGTGACGGTGAGATTCCGCAAAGAGGTTTCACATATGTCGCCGGGCAGACGAACAATGCGAATTCCATACTGTGGACTCCGAAAGCGCAGAAGGATACCGTTTATGATATGTTCAGCAGATTGACCATAAAAACCGGCTGCGAATTTTTCATTAGAAGCAGTTCTTCGGATGTGACGACAACATTTGAAGATTTGCGGTTTGAGGGCACTCCTACGGTATCGATGCCAGATATTGGCCGTGTAACACTTGACGGGAAAATCAGGGTTGAAGCTGATTCTGAAGTGCAGTTTCATGCATACAAAAACCGTGACTTTTGTGTTGATTCCGATGTTTCCGGATCCGGAACAATTTATTTTATAGCACGAGCTGGTACAGATTCCCGCAAAGCGAATTATTCATTGCGAGGAATGAATAATGGATTTGTCGGCAAGATCAAGGTGTCTTCCCGTTCGAGGTCGAACAAACCTTTGCCATCTCTTGATGGCAATTACGTTACGTTGTCCATTACAAATTCAATTGCTCTTGGCGGTGCGCTTCCGGAATTTACTTATGATGCCTTGCATATATTTAACATGGCTGTGTTGAAGATTGATGGCAATGGCGTCATTTTGGACGGAGAATCCAATCGTGGCATGCTGATCGATTCCAGAGGCGCTCGCATCAACATTCCGGACGAAGCAGGTGCGCTGACAGTAAACTGGCCGATTACACTCAAGAAGGATTGCCACCTTTACAAGGAGGGGGCTGGTCGGCTTGTGCTGGGGAAACCTCTCCGTTTTTTTGATTCGGGAGTGTCCGTCGAAAACCCGACGGATGACGGTCATTACATTGATGTCACGGCAGGCAGCGTTGCGGTTACCGATTGCGATGCGCTGAACGGTGCGCGTATTGCATTCTCTAACAATACGGAAATGGTAATGTCCGTCATGCCGCCTGATGGCGATCTGAAACGTTATGGCGTACGGTGTGACAAGATATCCGCTCCGCTCGCAACCGATATGCCTATACGGTTGGAAGTTCCCGATGGCGTAGCCTTGACTGAATTGATTTATACCGTTTCGCTAATTACGGTTAAAGCTGAGGATGCGAATGCTACAGCATCGAAACTTTTGGTCAGGCTTGGGGTTGATGGATATATTCTCGATGAGATACTTGAATTAGCCAATGAAGAGGATGGAACCGTTACGTTCAAGGCTTCTCTTCGTGAGGCGGTAAGGTATGAAGGTTTGCCTGGCGAAGATAAGAAGTCTGTAAATGTCAACATCAATAATTTGCGGAAGTTGCAGAATAATGAAACATCTCCGTTTGATGTAGCAGAAGCGTGGTCTAACGGAAAGACACCATATCCAGGGCCGGCTTATGTTGCAGGTACGGTGTACGATAATGAAAATTCCCATTTGTGGACGCCGTATGTCACGAAACGTAATGAGGATACCGTCTATGACATGTTCAGTACGCTTATACTGAAAACCGGGTGCACATTTTGGATATGCCATTCAGGTAGCGGTGCTGCCGTATTCAATGATTTGCGGGTGGATGGTGTGGGTGCAATATGGACTGCCAAAACTACGGTGACCGTTGACGGGAAGATAACCATTCCGAATGGGTCGGAACTTCAGGTTTGTGCATACCTTGGGCAAACATTCAATGTTGACTCGGATGTGTTTGGCTGCGGTATTGTCCATGCAAAACCGCAGGGTGGAACGGATGCGTTTAGTGGAACGTATTGCCTGAACGGCCGGAACGAGGGATTTTTGGGAAAAATAAAGGTTTCGGGCAGGACGGCATCGACTTTAGATAAGAATTTTTCTACACTTTGCTTTACGAATGTTGCAGCACTTGGCGGCAATCTTGATCAGATCACGTATGATGCGCTTCAATTGGATCATTTGTCTCTGCTTAAGGCAACAGGGAAGGATATAGTTCTTTTAGCTGAGTCAAACCGTGGTATCTTGATCGGTGATTTGGGCGGTCGCATTCATGTTCCGGAAGAATCAGGAATGTTGACGGTAAACTGGCCGATTACGCTCAAGACGGGTCGTCTTTACAAGGAAGGACCGGGCATGCTCGTATTGGGGCAACCTCTTCGGTTCTTTGACTCGGGGGCGTTCGTTGAAAACCCGACGGAGGCCGGACATCACATTGATGTCACCGCAGGCAGTGTTGCCATAACCGATTGCGATGCACTGAACGGCGCACATCTTGCATTCTCGAACCAGACTGCGCTTGTCGTGCATGTCGGTGAGGGCAATGAAGACCTTAAGCGGTATGGCGCTCGATTCGACAAGGTGTCTGCGCCGTTTGCGACCGATATCCCGCTTCGGATAGAGGTTCCTGCGGACGGGGAATTGGAGGGATCGTCGTATTCGGTTGCATTGCTTACGGTGAAAACGGAAGATGCAGAATCTGTCAGGGGAAAGCTCTCCATCTCCTTGGAAGCCGATGGATACGCGGTGAAGAGTGTAGATGTCTTATCTGATGAAGAGACAGGTCTGTCAATTTTTACCGCTGCTGTATCCAAGAAAGGTTTTGTCGTGACTGTCAGATGACGCGGCGCGGTTTTTTGAGTGAAAATATCTGCTAAAACAAGGAAAAACAAAATGAAACGAATCAAGACTCTATTGTTTGGAGTAATCGCGATGCTCGGCGTGTCCGGGCAGGCTGGCGAGATCGATCTGCGCACGGCGCGAATCACGGTTGTGAACCCGGCAAACCGGAATCAGAAAATCGCCGCTGAGGAACTGGAAAAGCATCTGCTTCTCATTGCCGGAGAAAGGAAACCGGCGAAGGACGGATTTGAATTCGTGATCGGGCGCGTCGCTCCGAAAGGAACTGCCGCAAAAGCATGGGAATCCCATGCAATGGTTGATGGCGGCGCGCTGTACTTCTGGGGCGACGACGGCGAACTGAGTGAGAACAGGGGACGCGGGACGGTGCTGGCAGTTTTCGGTTTTCTTGACGAGCTGCTTGGCGTCAAATGGGTGCGTCCGGGAGATGAAGGGATTCTCTACACGCAGAGGACTAGGGTGAATATTCCTGATGACTGGAAATACAGATTCTATCCACCTTTGGAGAGAAGCGACATTCGTATATATGCCGCTCCGAAGAAGAAGAACATGAATCGTGGGTTTGAAAAAGATGACATAACGCCCAAGGAGCTGAAGCCTACGCTTAAAGCGCTGCAGGATGAATATTGGGACGCTCGGGTCTGGCAGTGGCGCATGCGTCTTCTGACGCGTGCGACCTACGGATACGGACATGCGTTCATGAAATGGAATGACAGGTTCTACGGAACGACGAATCAGCATTTTATGGCAATGTGGACCGGAAAGCAGCGAGGCCACCATATCAAAGAGCGAGGGAAGTGGATACATCTGTGCCATTCCAATCCCGGAGTCCATGATCAGATAATCCGCGACTGGTGCGAAGCGGGCACAAACAGGTATCTTAACGTCTGCGCGACCGACTCCCGTACGACACATTGCCGGTGCGAAGGCTGTCGAGCACTTGATGCGGACAAGCCGGGCGAGGATTTTCTCAACCACAAGTCCGACAGACAGGTGTGGCTCTGGAATCAACTCGCCAAAAAGGCGATCAAGATCCGTCCAGACGTGAAGATAATTGCGTACAGTTACACCAATTATCGTTATCCGCCGCGTCGCTGGAGGATTGAATATCCTGACAATATGATTGTTGGCGTAGTGCCGTCTCTATATGACGACTCCAACAAGATCATTCAGGGATGGAAGGATATGGGAATGAAGGAGTATTTCGTCAGGCCCAATTATCTGTGTTCCAGGGTTGCGCTGCCGCGAGGATTGGAACGGTATTTCTTCGAGGACTTCAAGGCAAACGCCAAACTGGGCATGATAGGCGTGGATCATGACAACTGGAGGCGTTTCGGTTCGATGGCGGTCATGTTTGAATTCTATGCGCTTGCCCGTGTGATAGCGAATCCGAACCTGACGTTCGATGAGATGGAACGTGACTATCTGAGCCAGTTCGGAACCGCCGCCGGAGACATGAAAGAGTACTATTCGCGCGTTCGCATCCGCGGTGAGGCGGCGCGCGCGGCCCAAGACGGAAATCTGCTTGTCATGAAAGCATTGGATGACGGCGAGCTCGCGCTTATTGGGTACAAGGCGCACAGCATGGCGGATCTAAACGGCGACATCGCCGTAATCGACAAGGCGCTGGCGCGCACCGGCCTGACGGATGCCGAGCGCAAACGCATAATGGAGGTCAAGCTCGTCGTCGAGCATGGCATGCTTACGATGGACTTTATAAATAAAGGCTATTCAAAAGATGCCGGGGCGGCGTTTATCGAGGCTGCGGACAGGCTGCTTGAATTTCGGCTTCGCCACGGATCTGCCGATAACGACATGCGTGAGGAATGGAGGCGTTTCTTCTATGATGGTCGGTCTGAAAGGCCGCTTTGGAATCGTATCAAGGAGATGAGAGCTGTTCCTGCGGACAGTAAGGCTGAAACATCCAAGAAATCCCGGTGACTGAACGAAAAATAGGCAGAAGATGATGCGGTGCATGTTGACTTGACTGTTGCGCAAACCGCACGGTAGAGAGGGCTGCCCTCAAGACGATGGGCGTTGATGAGTCCATGAAGGGAAAGATTCTTGCCGAATTCGATCGTATCCTTGGCGCATACCCAATAACAGTTGAATTGACGGCTGAAGAATACTCCAGTTTCGAAGCCAATGCCAAGGCGGCAGGGAAATCGGCGCCGAAGTTTGCGAAAGAGCGTCTGCTGAAGTCGAATGTGCAATAAGGGCGCATAATCCAAGGCGCACCATATTCGGCGATTGGGGATGGCCCCTAGCACCAAAGGGGCAATGCACAACCGAGTAAGAGATGAAAAATGAGGAAAAAGATGAAAGAAAAATATGCAGTAATAATCGGCTTGCTGGGATTAGCCGCATCTGTTGGATATGGCGCTTTGCCGCCGCTTCTTAAGACTGGACCTGACCGCAACGCGACCCAGCTTCAGGTGCCGTTGAAGAAGATCGGTTGCCTTAAGCCGAAAAGCGTGAAGGAAGTGGGAAACAGCAACTTCACCATCGACGGCGCTCCTGTTGACCGCGACTTTGTAGACTTCGACAAATACCGCGACTATCTTGAGCCGTTGGGCGTGAACAAGATCCGCATCCTCACCGGCTGGGCGAAGAGCGAACGGGTGAAGGGCAAGGTTGACGTCGCATGGCTCGATCATATAGTCGATTGGTGCCTGGCACACGACATCGAACCGCTTCTAGAGCTCAGCTACGGCAATCCGATCTATCCTGGCGCAGGCGGCGCGGGGCTTGCGGACGGCATTCCTAAAACGCCAGAAGGCTTGAAAGAGTGGGACCGTTGGGTCGATTTCCTTGCCAATCACTTCAAAAGGCGCGTCAAGGAATGGGCTATGTGGAACGAGCCGGATTTGCGTCGCGGCAACAACTCACCGGATATGGTCGCCACTTTCAACATCCGAAGCGCAAAGATTCTTAAAAAGCACATGCCGGATTGCCGGTTGCACGGTCTTTCGCTTGCAAGTGCGAGCCCTGAACGGTTGGAAGCTTTTATTGAGCCGATGGGCGAGGATGTGAAACTTTTCGACACTTTCATCTATCATGGATATATCGCCAATCCGGATCTTTCGTATGAAACAGATGCCGCGCGCAAGGCTGTTATCGCGAAATATGCGCCGCATGCCAAGCTTCGTCAGGGCGAGAACGGCACCGCCAGTGAATTTCTTGCGACTCTTGCGCTCAGATATATTCCGTGGAGCGAGCTGAGTCAGGCAAAGTATGATCTGCGTCGTGCATTGGGCGATTTGGGGCACGATGTGGAGTCCGGTCTCTTCTGTATTGTGGACATAAACTATGCGCCGCCAACGTTTGAGGTGCCGTTCTGCAACCGTAAGGGATATCTGCGGCTCAATTCGAAGAACGATATCATTCAGGTGAAGCGCGCCTATTACGCGATTCAGAACATGGTGTCGGTATTCAACTCCAGTCTTATTCGCATCCCAGAAAAGAAAATTTACATAACCGATCCTTCAATCGCACTCTTTGAGTATCAAACGCGAAAGTGTGAGCCGCTTTTCGTCTTCTGGGAAAAAGGCAGGATGATCTGCACGAAGCGAGAAGGTGGAACGAGAGTGGAATATGATGCCGTCATTGATCCTCAATCTGGGAAGCCGAGTGATTCTTTGACGACTCGTGAGGTCATTTTCGAGTGGAGCGGTAATGAATTCAAGAATCCTGTCTGGGTTGATCTCATCACCGGTTGGGTATATGAAATTCCGCCTGAAAACCAGATTAAACATGCCGACGGCATTACCTTTGTGCGGATTCCCGCATACGATTCTCCCTGCTTCGTGACTGAACGTGCGGTGCTCGATCTGCTTTGATTCATCCGGCGGAAATATTTATTTCGAGGGGCAATACACTTAAAAGAGTGTAATTTGGATAGCTTTGGAGTTGGACGAACGTGGGGACAGACCCTCCGTCGGAAGCTGTTGGACGAACGTGGGGACAGACCCTCCGTCGGAAGGTGTCGGAAAAGTTAGCCTGGGCTGAATTGTCAAATTTATGTCAAAAAAATTTGACATAGATTTGACATAAACTTGACATAGATTTGACATTT
>SUVZ01000001.1 GCA_015061765.1 Lentisphaerota bacterium | reverse complement strand
CAAGTCTAACAGTTATTCCCTCGTTGTCTGCGCTTTCGGATTCCGTAATTTTCCGGACAAAAGAAAGGCTCTGTCTGAATGCCGACGGCTCCTTGCCGACGGTGGAAAGCTTGTCGTGCTGGAACTATTCCGCCCAGAGTCAAAAATTCTTGGTTCCGTCGTAAACGTCTGGCTCACAATCGTCTCACGGATATTTGCGTCCAAAGCGCACAAGGAATATCGATATCTGCGCAAATCGGTGGAAAACACGGTAAGCGTCGATGAATTCGTCGCTATGGCCAAGGAGAACGGATTCACCGTCCGCGGCAGACGATTCCTTCCGCCGGCGGCAAGCTGTCTTGCATTTGATGCAATTGCATGACCCATACGGCAAGACGGGAAGGCTATCGTCCCATTGAGCCGCAATCCGCTCAATCGCTCCAGGGTTTCGGTTGTGGCCCGCGGAGATCGAGAATGCGCTGGTTTGAAGACCCTCTGAACCGCAGCGAAATATCCTTGAGCGACTCTACGAACGGTCCATCCACCAGAACGTCGATCATTGACAGCATCTCATCCGTGAGGCCCGTGCGCCAACGCGACGGGGCAAGCAGATCCCTTTCCAGAACACACCCCGTGTAGCACCACACATCCTTGCCGGGAAACTCGGTGCGCCATTTGCGGAGAAGCGGCACAAGTCCTTCCTGGTTCACAGGCTCAAACGGCTCTCCGCCGAGCAGCGTAAGGCCTGCAATATAGGATTTCGCGCCGGCTTCAAGTATACGGCGTTCCGTTTCGGCGGTAAACGGCTCACCAGCCGCGAAATCCCACGTCCCTTCATTGAAGCACCCCTTGCAGCGATGGGTGCACCCCGAAACGAAAAGAGACACGCGGACGCCTGGACCGTCCGCGATGTCTTCGGTCTTTATCTCGCACCAGCGCATCAGAGGTGAAGCACGCGTTCTTTGATCTCCTGGGTGCGGCCCTGGTTCCAGTACTGGGAGCCGATGTAGCCGCAGGTGCGGCGTGCGACATTCATCGTATTCTGGTCGGTGTTGCCGCACTTCGGGCACTTCCAGATGAGCTTGCCGTTCTCGTCCTTGTCGATGGTGATTTCGCCATCCCATCCGCACTTCTGGCAGTAGTCGCTCTTCGTGTTCAGCTCGGCGTACATGATGTTGTCGTAGATGAACTGCATCACGGAGATGACCGCAGGGATGTTGTTCTGCATGTCAGGCACCTCCACGTAGGAGATGGCGCCTCCGGGCGAAAGCGCCTGGAACTTCGCCTCGAGCGCAAGCTTGTCGAACGCACCGATCGGCTCCGTCACATGCACGTGGTAGGAGTTTGTGATGTAGTTGCGGTCTGTGACATCCTTGACTATGCCGAAACGCTGCTGCAGGCACTTCGCAAAACGGTAGGTCGTGGACTCAAGCGGCGTACCGTAAAGCGAATAGTCGATATTTTCGGCTTTTTTCCACTTTGCAGTATACTCGTTGAGTTTCTTCATGATATCGAGACCAAGCGCCTCACCCTCAAGTTCTGTAAGCTTGCAGCCGTTAAGCGCGATCACGCACTCCCAAAGTCCGGCATAGCCGAGGGAGATCGTGGAGTAGCCGTCGTAGAGCAGCCGGTCGATCTTCTCCCCCTTTTCAAGGCGCGCCAGCGCACCATACTGCCAGAGGATGGGCGCGGCGTCGGAAAGCGTGCCAAGAAGACGGTCGTGACGGCAACGGAGCGCGCGATGACAGAGTTCCATGCGTTCGTCGAAGATACGCCAGAACGACTCCATGAGCACCGCTTCAGACGCACTCTCGCCCACGTCGCGCTTTGCACTCAACGCAATGTCAATGAGGTTGATCGTGACCACACCCTGATTGAAGCGGCCGTAGTAGCGGTGCTTGCCGGGGACGTAGTTCTTGGCATTGGAGATGTTGCCGATTCCGGCGTCGGTGAAACGGTCTGGTGTGAGGAAGCTGCGGCATCCCATGCACGTGTACACGTCGTTCTTGAGCGAAAGCATGATCTTCTCGGAAATGTAGTCCGGAACCATGCGCTTGGCGGTGCACTGCGCCGCAAGCTCGGTAAGGTAGAAGTAAGGCTGCCCTTCACGGATATTGTCGTCCTCAAGCACATAGATGAGCTTCGGGAAAGCAGGCGTTACATACACGCCGCACTCGTTCTTTACGCCCTGGATGCGCTGACGGAGCATCTCCTCGATTATGACCGCGAGATCTCTCTTCTCCTGCTCGTCACGGGCTTCGTTGAGATACATGTAGACCGTAATGAACGGAGCCTGTCCATTGGTCGTCATGAGAGTGACCACCTGGTACTGGATGGTCTGCACGCCGCGTATGATCTCGTCGCGAACGCGCTTTTCGATGATTTCAGACTTCTTTTCGGAAGGGATCGACACACCCATGCACGCCAGCTCTTCATCCACCTCGACCGCAATCTTCTCGCGGCTCACCTGGACGAACGGGGCGAGGTGCGTGAGCGAAATGGACTGGCCGCCGTACTGGTTGGACGCGACCTGGGCAATGATCTGCGTGGCGATGTTGCAGGCGGTGGAGAACGAATGCGGACGATCGATAGTCGTACCGGAGATGACAGTGCCGTTCTGCAGCATGTCCTCAAGGTTCACGAGATCGCAGTTGTGCATGCGCTGGGCGTAGTAGTCCATGTCATGGAAGTGGATGATGCCGGCATCGTGAGCCTGGACAATCTCCTGCGGAAGGAGAATCCGTTTCGTCACGTCCTTCGAGACCGCACCCGCCATATAGTCGCGCTGAACCGAATTGATGGAGGGGTTTTTGTTGGCGTTCTCCTGCTTCGCCTCTTCGTTGGTGCAGTTGATGAGGGAGAGAATCTCACCGTCAGTCGTGTTCTTCTGGCGCTTGAGGTCCTGAACAAAGCGGTACTTGATGTAGTTCTTGGCCACCGCATGGGCGCCGGCCTCCTGAATCTTCGTTTCGACAATGTCCTGCACCTCCTCGACGGCAAGCGCACGGTCGTGAGCCGCGGCAAAAGCCTCGATCTGCTCCGCAATCTTCTCGATACGGGCCTCCGTGAGCTTATCTGCCGCCTCCACCGTATCGTTAGCCTTGCGAATCGCATTCGCTATTTTACTGCGGTCAAACGTCTTTTCTTCGCCACTGCGCTTGATGATGTTCATTGTCATGTTCCTTGTAAGTCTTAGGTGTAAAAAATTGTCCGGGAGAAAATCCCCACGCGTTAATGAAAGATACCATATTCCCCTCTTGTGACGCAAGCGAAAAATATAAAAAATATCAACATATAGTATCCTTGCCGATCAGACACCACAATATACTGTGTTTTCGCCCGTTTTTCACACTATATGCAGATTCGACGTCCGCAACGTATTCCGCAACGACGGGAATCATGTACTGACATGGTGGTGAGTGCACTTCATCACCACACAAAGGCACATGTTTCTGTGCATCCACGATGCAGGCCTGTCATTTATCTGAATTACCTGACATCTCCAGTGCATCACGGATGTAGTTCCGCAAATAGGCCGTAAAACAGCAAAGACACGGCGAATCAGACGTTCGTCAAGTCTCTCTTCACCAATTGCGTTCGCAACATTGCGGAGAAAGTGAGTGTCAACGGTTTAGAAGCATTTTCTCAACCCGGGCGGCGTCCTCGGGTGTATCCACTCCGATTCCTTCATCCTTTGTTCTGATTACAGCTATCCTGCCGCCCATCCATAGTGCACGAAGCTGTTCAAGCTTTTCGGTGCATTCGAGCGCACATGGCGGCTCGGAGATGTACTTCTTCAGAAATCCGCCGCGATACGCATATATGCCAAGATGTCGCACATAGAGTCCGCTTGAAAGGTCGGGTTCATTGTCCCTATCGCACGGAATGGGGCAGCGAGAGAAGTAGAGCGCTCCATCATCACGGTCCAGCACAACTTTCACGACGGTCTTTGCGGCCAGATCGGAGGAATTGCGGATAGGCGTCACAGCCGTCGCCATATCCCACTTGTCGTCCTCCTTCATGCGTGCGACAAGATGGTCTATGAGGTCCGGCTCGATGAGCGGCTCGTCGCCCTGAACGTTCACAAGTATGTCATCATCGGCAAAATCCCCCGCCGCGCAAGCGATGCGATCCGTTCCACTGGGAAGTTCGCTCGGCGTCATTACGGCCTTGCCGCCATGCGACTCGACCGCCTCCACGATTCTCGCGTCATCCGTGGCAACAATCACGTCGTCAAGGCTCTTGGCCTTCTTCACCGCATCAACAACCCACGCAACAAGCGGCTTTCCCGCAAGCATTGCGAGGGGTTTTCCCGGAAAACGGCTTGAGCCGTACCGACTCGGAATTATACCAATTGTCTTCATACGCCGAATTATACCAAAACCTGCGTCGCAATGGAGGCTCTCTCGCGCAATTTCAACAACCGGTGACAAGACAAGTTAAATGCAAACGGTCTATTTACGTTACATTTACTTTGTCCAGCGACACAATTTCAACATCTCTTCAAAATCTCTCTGTTGGCAACGACAGAGGCTCGTCATCCTCCTTTCATGCTTTCAACAGCCAGATTCGCCGTCGCAAACGCAAGCGAAATGTTGTAGCCGCCCGTAGGGCCGTCTATGTCCATCACCTCACCGGCAAAATATAGCCCAGGAACTATCCTTGACTCCATCGTTTCTGGGTCGATATCGTCGAGTGAAACGCCACCCATCGTCACAATCGCCTCCTTCACGGGACGCACGGCGAAATCCCTCACGGAAAGCCGTTCCCCGTCAAGCTCAAGCTCGAGCGTCCAGCGTCCACGGCCGCCTTCAAGATGGCGCGCAGCCCAACGCGTGCAATTGTACACCGCCGCACCCGTCACCCCCCACGGCTCAAACTCGACTTCGCCCGTCGCGCGGAAGAGAGTCTTTCCCTCTCTGACGACGGACGCGGCGACATTCTGCGTGTAACGCGCCCCGACACGCGAAAGCACATTTCGGTCCCGAGTCTCACATCCGGCAAGCCCTGCCCGATGCGGAACTATGCGATGCCCCAGCGCGGCGGCAAACTTCTGTCCGTCGCCAACGCACCCCGTCTTGGGAAACGACACGCCACCCGTTGCGACAAGCACCTTTCCCGCCCACACGGTGAAACCGCGCGTCGCGACGATGAAGCCGTTCTTCATCGGCTGGATGCCTGTTACAGGACAGTTGGAAAGAAGCGGAATTTCACTGTCGCGCAGAAGATCGCCAAACACATGCACGACATCGGCGGCCTTCTCGCTCGCCGGGAAAAGGCATCCGTCCGCACGGCGTTTTATGCGCAGACCCCGTGCCTTGAACCCTGCCGCAATCATCGAGGGCGGACACCTCTTCAACGCAGACTCGACAAACGATGCGACGGGCTCTCCGATGTCGGCAAGCATGCGCTCCGGGGAAATGTCCTTCGTGAAGTTGCAGCGCCCGTTCGCCGTCATCAGCATCTTGGAACCGATACGCGCCTTGCGCTCGAACACAAGGCATCCGATCCTCAACCGGGCGGCAGCGGCGGCGGCGAAGAGACCGGCGGCGCCTCCGCCTATTATCGCAAGGGGAACAGGTCTGTGCGTGAGCTTTGGTCCGTGGCCTGTCATTTCAGGAGATATCCTATCCCGTATGAAATGAGAGCGACGGCCGTCGATATGCTGGCCATCTCAAGAAATCCCCGTTTGAACGATGTATCCCGCGCAACGCTAAGGTAGAAGTTGAAGAACGCAATCACGCCGAGAGCGGAAAGGAGCATGGCAATCAGGGCGCATGTGACATTAGAGAACACAAAATAAGGCGCGATCAGCAGGAACACCGTAAGCACATAGGCAATGCCCGTGTAGAGTGCGGCCTTTCCGGCGCCGCCCCCCTCCTCACCATCGGATTCACTATTCGCATGGGAATCCGCCCTGGCGGACAGGAATGCCGACGCCGCCATCGACATTGCCGCCGCAAGCCCCGTTATCAGCCCCGTCTTGGCAATCTTGACAGGATCCGAGAGCGCGAATGTAAAACCAGCAAGGGCGCCGGTCAGCTCCACAAGCGCATCGTTCAGCCCAAGCACTATCGAACCCATATTTTTCAAGCGTTCGTCGTTCAGAAGTCCGATAAGCTCAGCCTCGTGCCGTTCCTCGTCATCCGCTATCTTGGCGATCTGAGGATACTCCTCAAGAATGCCCTTATACAGACGCGTCGCATTGCCTTCGCCTTTCTCCATGAACTTGAGGGCGAAGGTAAGACCGAATATCCTTGCATTCAAGACCACGCGCATAACCGCGAACCTGTTCGGCGAAGCCTCTTCGTCGAGAAGTTCAGAGATCATACGGGCATGAACCGCCTCATCGTGCCCAATGCGCTCTAGGATAAGACGGTTCTTCTCATCCTTCTGCATGGCGGCAAGACGGGCATATATCACCGACTCCGTCAGCTCGTTGACAAGCTGGGAACGAAGTATTCTCTTACTGTCGCAATCCACGGCATCAATCACCTTTCTCTGTGGCAAGGACGGACAAGGGCATTCCACATGACAATAACACCGTTGCCGCCTCATTCGAAATGGCCCGGATTATACCACACCGTCCCACGACAGTAAAACGGAAGCTGACAGAAGACACCGGGGAGATGATTCCGTAGTATTTTGAAGCTAGTCCGTCTGTTCAACTTTTGCATGAAAACAATGGCCTGCGCCGGAGAAAGGTTGATGATTGCGGCGCAAACACGGTAGTTGACAGTTGGTAGTGGTACAATAGGCACCTCAGAGGAATATGAGCGTCAACAGACCCACCGTGACGCAATATGGCCCGAACAGCCAAAAGTATCGTCCCTTCAAGGTCTTGACCAATGCCACCAGAGAAAAGTATCCGACCCCGGCAGAAAGGAGAGCGCCCCAAACCAGCAGACCCGTACCAACACCTTCCTGAACCTCCGTTCCAGTGTCACGAAATATCTTCAATATCTCAAGCAGCATTCCGCCGAGAATGAGAGGTGCGCTCATCAGGAATGAGAATTCGGCCGACTTGGATGGCTCCACCCGCCCGGAACGTGCGGCGGCAAGCGTCATGCCGGACCTTGAAACGCCCGGAAGCAGCGCCACCGCCTGCATAAGCCCCATCCAAAGCGCGCGCAGGAAGGAAACATCCTTCGTGCCGACCGGCAGGAAACGCGTACCGGCAAGAACCGCTCCGGTAAACATCAGAAGAGCGCCAACCATCTTGGCGTTGGAGAACATGGCATCCACCCTGTCACGAAACAGTGCGTAAATTGCGACGGCCGGAAGCGCCGACAGCAATATCTTGCCGGCATAATTGAAATCCCGCTCCGCAATTATTCGCCGCAGCGACGCCCGATAGTAGATGGTCACTGACAAAAGCGTACCTACATGAAGAAACACGTCAAGCCGCAAGCCTGCATCCTCCACCTTGAGAATGTGCTGACCGATCACCAGATGTCCGCTGGATGATATCGGGAGGAATTCAGCGATGCCCTGAAGTATTGCAAGAAACGTTACATCCAGAAAATCGCCCATGCATCACCTCTCACGCGCAATGCGTTCAACAAGATCAGCGACACGACTCGCCGCATCCGGAACGGACATGGACTTCATGTTGCGAACCATCTCCAACAGGGAATCCGCGTGGACAGCCTTGTAGAAGAGCCATTTGGACAGAGCGCCGGGTGTAAGTTCATTCTGAGTTCCCTCCGCCGCGGCAAGGCGAGCGGCGAACGCCGCCGCATTGTAGTGCTGATGGTTGCGCATGGCAGACGGCAAGGGAATCAGAAACGCCGGACTCCCGGTAAGCGCGAGTTCAAAGCAGGTGGATGCGCCGGCGCGCGCCACCACGACGTCAGCCGTCGCCATCGCACGTCCCATCTCGTACTCGAACGCATTCACCCTGGCCGGAATGTCTGCGGCCGCATATGCATCCTTCACCCATTCGGCATCTTTCGCTCCGGTCTGATGGATGACGTGCAGCTTCCTGCCCGTCTTGGCAAGTTCCTTCTTAAGCAAAACAAGTGCCTTGGTCGCGATCTCATTCACCCTGTGGGCACCCTGACTGCCGCCGGTGACAAAGACGCAGAAGGAATCGTCCGGCACATCTTCGAACCGTGGCTGTCCTGCAATGTCGGTCCTTACGGGGAGCCCCGTCAGAACGGTTTCCTTGTTCGGGAAATACTGAGCGGTCTCCTCAAAGCTTATCGCAACCGCCCTCGCAAGATTCGACAGCATATCGACGGCCCTGCCAGGAACCGTATTCGCTTCATGGAGCACGACCGGGACCTTGCGCCACGCCGCCGCCAGCACCGGCGGAAGGCTCGAATAAGACCCCATCGCCAGCATCGCATCAGGCTTTACGCGACACATTTCCCTGCGGCAGCGCAATATCGCACGCAGATTACCGAATGCATTCTTCAGCGAAAGCTGGCGGGCGCCTGTAGCAAAGACAGGCCCTTCCCACCCCTTCAGGACGCTGGATTCAACATCCCGGCCACTCATCCACACGGTGACTTCATGTCCGCGCGACGCAAGCTCCTTTGCGGCGGCAAGACCGGGGAACGCATGTCCACCGGTCCCGCCACACGCAACAACAAGCTTGAATCCCATGTCAGTCGTTCCCAAATGTTATGCAATGACGGCCACAGGCTGTCCCTTGACGACAGCTGTGCCATGCTGCACCAGGAATGTGATCGCACCGGAGGCCGTTGCCTTCACCGGATTGAAAAGCTTCATGGCCTCAACGATGCACACTGCATCCCCCGACTTGACGGACGCGCCGTCCGCCGCGAGATTCGGCTTGCCGGGAGCCTCACTGCGGTAGAAGGTGCCGTTAAGCGGCGCAAGCACCTGTGTGCCTGCGGGAATGTCGGACGCTGTCTTGGCCGTTGCCGCCTGAGCGGGCACAGTCCCCGCTGATGCGGACGGGACGGCGGAGGCGAGTGTTTCCGTGTCCGCCGGAATAGGGTCGCGCTTGGACGCCGGCGTCGCACGCCACTTGAAGTAGCCGAGGGCGACTTCTGGAAATAGGCAATAGGACAGGATGTCCTCCTCTGCCTTGACGAGCCCTGCGGGGATTTCCTTCGCCGCCGCGGCGAGACCGGGCTTCAGCAGGTCAGCTGGACGGCATGTGATCGGCTTGAGTCCGCCGCAAAGCTTCTTCTGGAGCTTGGGTTCGATGGGAGCCGGAGTGCGTCCATAATAGCCTGCCGCATAGCGCTTTGTCTCATCCGTAACCATTCCGTAGCGTTTGCCGCCGAGAACGTTCAGCACCGCCTGCACTCCGACGATCTGCGAAGTGGGCGTCACAAGCGGAGGATATCCCATGTCCGCACGCGTCTTGGGCAATTCCTCAAGCACTTCAGGGAGACGATCCAGCGCACCCTGCTGTTCAAGCTGACTGCAAAGGTTGGAGATCATGCCGCCCGGGATGGCGTGCACCAGCACACCCGCATCGACCGCTTCCACGTTCTTCGCGCAGGATGCGGGCTGGCGCTTCGCACGGAGAGCCTTGAAATAGTCGTTGATCTCCATCAGTTTCGCGCGATCGAGCCCCGTGTCAAAGCCTTCCGACTCAAGTATCGTGGCAACGGATTCGGTCGGCGGCTGGGACGAGAACGAACTCATCGACGAAATTGCGCAGTCAACGCAGCCTGCGCCTGCTTCGGCGGCAGCCATGTACATTGCGGCGGCCATGCCGCTCGTCATGTGCGAGTGCACCTGCACCGGCATGTCGGGAAGCGCCTTGACGAGCGCGGAAACGAGTTCACGCGCAGCACCAGGCGTGAGGATTCCGGCCATGTCCTTGATGCACAGGGAATCTACGCCCATGTCGGCCTGCGCCTTGGCGAGCTTCACGTAGTTCGCAACCGTGTGCACCGGGGATGTGGTGTACGAGATCGTACCCTGGGCGTGTCCGCCGTACTTCTTCACGGAGGCAATGGCCTTCTCGAGGTTCCTCGCGTCGTTCAGCGCGTCGAACACGCGGAAGATATCCATTCCGTTCTCGCAGGCGAGGGCAACGAAGCGCTCGACGATGTCGTCGGGATAGTGCTTGTAGCCGAGGATGTTCTGACCGCGGAGAAGCATCTGCAGCGGCGTCTTGGGGCACGCCTTCCTGATGAGGCGCAAACGCTCCCACGGATTTTCGCGGAGGAAGCGCATGCAAACGTCGAACGTGGCGCCGCCCCAGCACTCCAGGGAATAGTAGCCGGCCTCGTCGATCTTGGAGGCGATATCGAGAATGTCGTCTGTACGCATGCGCGTCGCCCAGAGAGACTGGTGCGCGTCGCGAAGCGTTGTGTCGGTGATGCGGATTTTCATCTTTTTCTTTCCGGCCATGGGAACTTCCCTTTTCTTGTTGAATTGTGTCTGCAGATTATACCATAACTTACTGTCTGCGTCTTTCGCCCAAGACAAACGACACGATGCAACGGGATCCCGCTCAAAGGAAAGGCAGAACAGCGAAATGAACGCACAGAGGAGGCATTCGCATCGCGGCGGAAGACTGTTACTTGGAGCCGAATGATATCACGCAAAAGCTGAGAACGAGAATCACAGTACCGAGCGCAAGGAAAAACCTTGTGCGGGCCCCAACGCCCTTCCACTCACCTATCATAATCCCTATCAGGGTGGAGAAGAAGATGGTGGACGCCATCACCACTGCGAACGAGATGTATTTGAGACTGCCCATCAGCGGTTCACCGATCTTGGCGCACGCGAATTGACATACCCAGATGACGCCGACCGCTGAACTGAGCAGGAAATTTCCGGGGGATATCTTGAGGTAGTCTCCGAGCGAACGGTTCTTGAATCCGCTATGGACGCACCATATAGCCTGCACTACAAAACCGCCGGCAAGCACGACCATTATCACAGGCATGCCGCGCCAGCATTCCTTGGCCCCCGCAGCGACAGCAGCCTTCTCGATGACCTCCGCTCCCTGAAGACCGAAATTCATTCCGGCCGAGAACACCCCCGCAATCACAGCGGTGATCACGCCTTTGCGGAAATCAAAGTCGGCGACGGCCTTCCGCTTCTCCTCTTCAGGCAATTCAGACTCCTTGGACCTGCCGGCGATTCCGACGAACACGATGCCGACAAGCGAACCGAGTACTCCGCCGAGTACCGTAAGTGCTCCGGCATCCTTGACCAGATCGGCAGCATGTCCCTGCACTATCGGCGGGATGAGCGTACCCGTTGCGGCGCATAGTCCGCAGCCGATGGCAAGCCCCAGTCCAATGCCGAGATAGCGTACCATAAGCCCCCATGCCAGAGAGCCGATGCCCCACATGGCGCCGAAACCGGCGCAGCGAAGAAGGGTAGACGAAGGTGCGGACATCGTGACGTTCCAGAAGTCGGGTACGGTCAGATAGCATATCAGCGGAGGACACACCACCAGCCCGACTAGCGAATACACGAACCACCACGTCTCATAAGACCACCCCTTCACCCAACGTGAAGGAAGAAGAAATGTCGCGCCGGCGAGTCCGCCAGCAGAGAATATCAGCATACCAAGAATCGAATCCATGTTTCCTCCTTTTTCAAGAAATGACTTTCATGCTGCAGATCAGAAATCCGCGATTCCTAAATAATCAGCACCCCAAGGCCGATATGATGTCGTGCGCCCAGCGTCGTCCAAGCGCGAATTGCCGCCATGAGAACGATTCATTCGGCGAGTGGATGCGATCATCCCCCTGTCCGAACCCGACAAGCAGAGGCGCCGCACCCGAAATGCGGGCGAGCATGGAGACGATAGGTATCGAGGCTCCATCCCACTGGAATACCGCCCCGCGGGAATCGATATCATCAAGCACCGCCGCCGCAAGACGGAACACCGGACTATTCAGGGGAAGCCTCATAGCCGGAGCATCACCAGTGACATCCTCGACTGAAAGTCGCATTCCTCTCGGCGTATGCAGACGGAGATGACGTTCCACAAGTTCCATGCACTCCGACGGATTCTGTCCAGGAACGAGGCGCATAGAGAGCTTGGCCGTCGCCGCGCACGGGATGACTGTCTTCGAACCAGGACCACCGTATCCAGAATGTATACCATTCACCTCTATCGTTGGACGGAAGGAGTTGCGTTCAGTGATGGAAAGCCCCGCTTCCCCGCCCAAAGGCTCCACACCTGTCTCCTTGACATAGGCATCGTCCGACATTGCGGCAGATTCCGCCGCCGTGAGTTCCTCTTCCGTAGGAGGCTCAACCCTGTCGCAGAAGCCGCGCACGGCAATCGAGCCATCAGGATTATGCAGGGAAGCCATAAGTTCCGCCATGCCTTGCGCCGCATTGGGAACGATGCCGCCGTAGCGTCCTGAGTGGAGATCAAAATCCGCTGCCGAAAGCCGAACAGTAAAATGGCTCACGCCGCGCAATCCAGCAATGATGGCCGGTTGCAGATCTGCTGCCGCACCAGTGTCGCAAACAAGAAGCACATCGGCACGAATCCTGTCTTTCAAGTCGGCGGCAATCTTTGCTATCGCCCCGCTTCCGCTCTCCTCCTGTCCCTCCAACAGGAACTTAACCGTGGGGACAGACCCTTCTTTTCTGGGGACAGACCCTTCAAATTCACTCAAAAAGTCACGCAACCCGCACAAAAACGAAAAAAATTGGCCTTTATCATCTTGAGCGCCGCGACAATAGACACGCCCGTCCCTCTCTATCGGTTCGAACGGAGGGGTCTGCCATTCCTCAAGTGGGTCTGGCGGCTGAACATCGTAATGTCCGTAGAAAAGCAAAGTGGGAGCCCCTTCATCCCCCGGACGCTCCGCGAAGACGACAGGCGGTGGAGCATTCAGCACGCTCTCACCGGGCGGCAGGAGCAACTGTACGTCAGCCCCGATCCCTTCGAGCCATTTCTTCAACCACATCGCGCATTGGACGCAGTCCCTGAGATGCATCGGATCCGCGCCCACCGTCGGAAACCTTAGCAGTTCGAAGTATTCGGCCAATTCTTTCGAGTTCGGCCTTTCGCTGGAAATCTCGCTCATAATCACCATCCGCCATTGCTTTACGGCCCTTTTGCCGTCAGAAAGTATATTGAACACCCAGCCCCAGCGAATAGACCATGTCGCATTCGCCGTCAACGCCAAGCGTCGCCTGCGCATCTCCGCGGAGCGACCAGCTGTCCGTAAGATGATAGAACGTGCCAAGCCCCGCAACAGGCCCTACATCACCTTCTATCCAACCTCTCGCGCCAAAGGTCAGGAATGGATCAAATCGTTCGTATCCCCAGCAATGCCACAGCCCCTGAACGCCCAGCCCTGCGCAATCCTCAAGCCATGCGGCGTCGGCCTCAACAGCCAACGTCTCAGAAAGGTAATAGCCGATCCTGGCCGTCGCGCCTCCAAGACGACGCATATCGCCTCCGCCCTGCGGCAGGAGCATCGTCACCGATGCTCCCGCATACAGGCGGTCGAGCTCATAGCCGTCATCGTAATCGTCTTCCGTTGAGGCCTTGGCTGACACAGATGACATAACACCGCACACCACCAGCGCAAGAAACTTAACTAACAAACTATCTGTCGTTTTCATGGCCCTGATTGTACCATGAAAGCAACCATCAAGTCCATAGGTGAAATGCAATGGTTTAGAAGAAATCTCCTTCAGATTCCACATAAAGCGCAAATGAACCAGCGGAGGGTCCTTCCTGCCCGTCTGTGCATGGCAGCAAAGAATCGCGTTTCGTGTGTTCAGTGTGATCGATACGGCATCCTTCGAAAGAATCGCGGAAGGACTCTCTTAAACATCGGCTGTACCGCACTGCCAATAAAGGCAACTGGTGCGACCGTGCAGTTCCTATCGCCTCAAAAAGAGACCTAAAGGGTGATCACAGTATTGAGAATTAGGTTCGGACTGATTCTCACACTCCGACAAAATCGCGTTTTTCAAGCGAAATTTTAAAAAGTCGCGTGGATTTCAAAGCTGAATTTTTGCGGGCAGACGATCTTGCCACAATCATCCGCCCGCTCAATCCCACCCCTTGACCCTGACGAATTCGCGAACACGAATGAAACGTCACATAACACCAACCTCCGCCCCAGCTACTACACACTCCTGTGACCTTACACTGCCGACAACGGACATCCGTAGTGGAAGAGAGCCCATTACGCACCGCACATCAGTATTTGGCCAAAAAGAAGAGCCGCACAAACGTGCGGCTCTCTTCGTCTCGGCTGAAAACAGCCTTATTCGGCACACCCAGCAATCTTACTTGTCGTCAAGCGCTGCAACGCCGGGGAGAACTTTGCCCTCGAGGAACTCGAGGGAGGCTCCGCCGCCGGTGGAGATGTGCGTCATCTCGGCGGCCTTGCCGCTCTTCTTGACTGCGCTGACGGAATCACCGCCACCGATGATCGAAATGCCGCCGTTGGCCTTGACCGTCGCGACCGCATCGCACACACCGAACGTGCCCTTGGCGAGAGGCGCGAACTCGAAGCAGCCCATAGGACCGTTCCAGACAACCGTCTTTGCGCTCTTGACCGCTTCCGCGAAAAGCTCGACGGACTTGGGGCCAATGTCGAGCCCCATCCAACCCTCTGGGATGTCGCCTTCATTGACCTTCGTCTGAATATCGGAGGCATCCTTCTCGGCCGGGAACTTGTCTGCAATCACATCATCAACAGGGAGAAGGAAATTCACGCCCTTGGACTTGGCAGACTCGAGCATCTCCTTGGCGTACGGAATCTGGTCATCCTCACAGAGCGAATTGCCGATAGCCTGCCCCTGAGCCTTCTTGAAGGTGTATGCCATGCCGCCGGCGACGATGAGCGTATCAACCTTGTTGAGGAGATTCTTGATGACCTTGAGCTTGTCGGACACCTTGGCGCCGCCGAGAATTGCGACAAAAGGACGGACAGGATTCTCAACCGCCTCACCGAGAAATTTCAACTCCTTCTCGAGGAGGAATCCGGAAACCGCAGGACGAAGATAGTCGGCAACGACAGCCGTGGACGCATGGGCGCGGTGAGCCGTACCGAAAGCGTCGTTGGCGTACACATCGCCATAGGAGGCGAGCTTCTTCGCCATCTCCGCGCGCTTCTCCTTGAGCTCGGCCTTCTTCGCCTGAAACTCCTCTTCGGTGAGGTGGATGCCCTTCTTCTCGTCATCCTTCTTCACCTTGCCGTCCTCAGCCTTGTAGAAGCGGGTGTTCTCGAGCAGGCAGACGTCGCCCGGCTTGAGAGCCGCAACGATATCGTCCGCCGCCATGCAGTCAGGCGCGAACGCAACAGGCTTGCCGAGGCACGCAGCAAGGTGCTCCGCAACAGGCTTGAGGGAGAACTCAGCCTCGTATCCCTTACCCTTCGGGCGACCGAGGTGGCTCATAAGCACGAGCGAAGCACCCTGCTCCAGCACATACTTGATGGACGGCAACGCAGCCTGAACGCGCGTATCATCGGTGATCTTCCCCGAGCCATCCTTCGCCATCGGCACGTTGAAATCAACGCGCATCACAACGCGCTTGCCATTGAGATCGATATCCCTCAGCGTCTTCTTCGCCATGACTGTACTCCTGAAAATTAGGCTTCTGCTTTTTCCATCTTGTTCATCTTGAGCTGCGCACGGGACTTGCGGCGGTTGGCGGCGTTCTTCGTGATGACGCCTTTCTTGACCGCCTTGTCGAGCCCACTCACGAACTCCTTGAACTTCTTCTCAGCATCTTCCTTCTTACCGGCGTCGGCAGCCTTGAAGAGCTTCTTGTGATCGTCATGAAGACGCGTCTTCACAGACGAATTACGCTTATTCGCCTTCGCGTTCTGACGGTCACGTTTACGGGCGGCACGGCCGCCTTTGATATTGGCCATTATTAATTCTCCTGATTTCTAAAAGAAAACAAGAGCGTATTTTATCAAAATTCCCTATTGACTTCAAGTGCCGAATTTCGTATAATGCGCCCTGTTTTTTAACCAAGCCAGGTTAGCACAGCTGGTAGTGCGACTCATTCGTAATGAGTAGGTCGGGGGTTCGAATCCCTTACCTGGCTCCATCGGAGATGCGTCTTGCCTGTAGAACGGGGGAGACGCGTTTTTCTTTTTCGCTCATCCCCTGCCATGAAGCTCTCGCCCGACAATCCAATCGTCCTCGTCATCGCTCCGCGAAGAAGTCGTAGAATTGGTACCATTGTCCGGGATGCGCCACGGTCTCCCTTTCAAGGAATGCGACAAACCCGTCCAGCATGGCGGACTCCTGCCGCTTGAGGGCGGCAAAATGCACTTCATATCGGTTCCAGCCGGTGCAGATACACGTGACGGCGAACACGGGCGACTCCATCAGCTTTGCGAAGCGGTATACTCCCTTAGGCCACACGCAGTCCCGTCCAAGGAATCTGTGGCTAAGCGTTGATTTCGACCCTGCGCTCACCCGGTCCCCCGCCATTATGACAAGCTCCCCGCGCCCGATAGCATCCTTCATCTCCACAGCCGTCTCCACTCCAATGTCTTCAACTGCATGAAGCTGCAGTCTGGCGCCGTCGAAATGCTCCATGAACACCTTCATGAATACCGCATCATGCCCCATCTGCTGAAAGGCGTTGACCTTGGGTACGCGCATCTCGGGATTTCCGTTTCGCTTCAGCGCATCTGGCAGCGAAGGCAGCACACCTATCATCCCAACATGAGTGCACAGGACAAACGCCCCCCCTCCGCCGTCCACAACCTCCCGGAATCGCCGCCATCCTTCATCATCGCGCACGGACATCCTGGGCGGATTCTTCCGCAGCGTGCAGGAATCGGTCTTGTCCATCAACCCCCACGCAAATCCCAGTATGTGCATGAAGAGACGCGGTGTAGTTGCGCAAATCTCCTTCCCGGTAAAACCGGAGAGCACAGAATAGAAGTCCTTGAGCGCCCCCCTCCCCTGCTTCGAGAAGATATATATCACCGGCATGCCAATCACAAATATGATCTTCTGAAAGTTCTTCCCGAACCACGCATACGAATACCACATGAATTGCGCCCAGAACAGCGAAGCGCACTGTTCCCGCTGCTCATGCCACACCGCGGCGACATCTTCGCCGTTTCTGCGCCCGAACAGCGAACGCGAGATACCACAGCATAGCTTTGAGGCGACATAGGACAAGGCCAGTCCAACGGCCATCACAATCCCCATCAGACGGGTGACCGCGAAATCGGTGAACGCGAGAAGCCCAAACCCGACAAAACTCGTGAGGAACGAATACCGCACGGCCTTAGCAGTCCTGTCCTGCGGATCTCCGCCACCCGTACGCATCAAGTGCCTGCGGAACACCGAATAGTCGAATCCCAGCCCCATGAAGATGAAAAAACAGATGCGGGCGAAGAAATTGCATTGCTCGCCAATGCATACAAGAACAGCGAATGCGCCTGAATACGCAATTGCAACCGGAATCACAAAGTCGAGCGCATCCTTCCTGAACACAAACACAAAGGCAACGAACAGGATCAGCATCGATACATGCATAAGTTTCCCCGCCTCATCCTGCCAGCGGAACAGGGTGTCTTCCAGCATCTCCCTGGGGGCGAATACCGGAGCGCGATCAGGCAGTTTCAGAATGTCAGACGGCAAACCCACCATCTGACAGTAGTTCGTTCCCTCTACGGCGTAGAGACGCTCCACCAAACGGAAGTTCCGCTCCTGATCCGCTGCGGACGGAACGAAGCTTTCGCCACCGGACACCTCCAGCGCAATGCGCTCCCCTTCCGCAAGATACGGATCCGGATGGTGCAGACGGGAGATGTCCGAAGAGGCTGACACACCGCAAAGTCCAGCACACAGCACCGGCAATCCCCAAAGAGCCGAAAGCGCGGCAACCTTCCAGCGCCGCAGATTGACGTTCCTCGCCGAAGCGACAGGACCGGCGCCATCTGCGCACGAGCTGTTCACCTGTGGATGCCCGAAGACAACCGCTCCCAGATACACGGCAGCAAGTCCAGATACGGTAAACACCGCTATCTGGTTAAGCACATTGACATCCGAAAACATCAGCGGGAGAAAACACGCCACCGTACTGGAAAAGGATACCGTAAGCGGTTTGACTATTGAGTTCCTTGCGGATAGCACATGATATACATAATCAACGCTCATGCCAATGAGCGTGGTGCCGAACACAAGCGCAATCATGTGCGGACGCGGGAAAAACGCAAAAACCGCCGCCGCTGAAACACAGAACGACGAAGCGAGCGCAGCCGCAAGGACCGGAAGAAACCTCAGCGAGCCGGTCAACAGCCAACCGAAAAGCACCGCACAGGCCAACGATATGACGGAAAGGACATTTATCTCCCTCTTCGAGTTCTCAGACGCCACGGCCGTATGGAAAGGCGCGCCCGCACATCTGACATCCTCTAAGCCCTTCACCTTGGCTAGTGCGGCAAGGGCCTGGTCTGGCGTCATTTCAACAGTGACCGCAATCCACTCCCCCCGCGGCTCCTCTGACGAAAGCACATAGTCCGTAAAAAGCAGAAACGGGTCACGGCGCGGCGAAATGACGGGCGGCACAGGGGAGAAGAGCCGCGCCGCCGCCGCATCCCGCACCGCCGCGAAATCGCCGTTCTCCAGAAGCCTGCGGGTGTTTGGAGACAGAAAGCCATGCGCGTACGGCGACAGCATCTCCAGCAGTTTCTGGGCTGTTTCGAACGACGGCATATCCACCCCCAGTTCGGTCAGCCTCTTCCGGGCGGCATCCTGCGATTTCGCCTTCACAAGGAATTTTGCGGAGTTCGACATCGCAGATGACACCTCCCGCAAACCGCCGTCCACGGCATCTCCAAGCAAGGCAATCAGATTCGACTCAACCCCCTTTCCCGCCGTGAAGAAAAGCGAACCTCCGGCGATGGAAACCATCGTCAGAAAAGCAAGGCGAAGAAGAAGTTTCAGACGATCTGACACGGCCTCAGAACCACTATCTCTTCAGTGTCATCTCCAGACGGTCTCCATTCTTGAACAAGACCTTCACCGATGATGGTATTTCAATTCCATCCGATTTGAACACCGGATTATTCGACTTGTCGCTCTCAACCTTCTCCACGGCCCCTTTCATCTCTTTCATCTCAAAGACCTGCGCCAGATTGTCTATCGTCATCTCAAGACGCCGGGATACGGTTCTGCCGCCCACCGTGAAGGAATAGTTCGTTGGGGTCGCGACGAAGGTCGAAGATACCGGCTTCAGGGTTTTCCAGACAAAAGCCCGATCCTTCTCGAACGACCACACCCCAGTGCTCACAAGGGTGACATTCACGTCATGCAGATGTTTCCTCTGCACGAACGTCCCTTGCACTACGCCGCCATCAGCGAGAATTTCGAGCGCGGCAACACTTGAAAAAAACAATGTCGCCAATGTACATATGCGTAACCGAAACATTGAACCTCCTCTTTGCATCGCACAAAATCCTTTTGCGGCACATTCTGCCATAAACCAAACACACGAAACCGCCGAACACAGACAGGAAACTGACAGTTCACATACACGGCAAGCGCTCGGATTCGGCCATCGCGCAAAGATTAAAGCGCTTCAAGCCCGGCTGGGGGCGTGTCGCGCGAATATATCGCATGAGCCTGAAGAATAGCGATAAGCGCAAATACCGCAATCATCATCTCGCCGCCCTCCTCGAACGCCGTGCAGAAGGAGCCGAACGAACTGTTGACGACATCATCCTTCGGCAATCCTTTTGAATGGCGATACCAGGCCGGAAGCCGGTCGAACACCTGAACCATCACCCCCGATCCGCCAAAGAAACACATTGTCCATGCAACAGGATGGAAACGGAGGAATCCCTTCAGCAGACGCGGGAAATAGTAGGCAAGCATCGCCGCAAAGACACCGAAAAAGAGAACGAAGTAGGAGACTGCCAGAAGTTTAGCCGAGAACGGAATGCCGCCACGCGTAAGAAAACGCATCTTGAACGGCGTGCCCTTGAAGTTGGCGACTACGTCGGGGAACAGAGATTTCATGACAAGCAGATGAAGATCAAGCTCTTTCACGACTGCCATTGCCGCAACACACGAAACCGCAGAACACAGCAGTATTTTGCGTTTCATCGAGCCGGCAAACGGACAGCACAGCCAGACCGCCGGCACGATGAGGGCGTAGAACGGAATCGTCATGGCTTCGAAGAAGGACTTTCCGTCGGCATCGAACGTAGCGCGAAGCGCCTGCGGCTCCATCACCGTCCACACGACCGCAAGCGCAGCCATCGACAGCAGATAAACAACCGGCGCAAGCAACCACGATTTCTTTGATACCAGAAGATTCATTGCCGCAACTCTTTACCCTTTACTCTCAACTATTCATCCAACATACCCTTGTACGCCACGCGACGAACCTTCTGGATCGAAGTGCGCTCAAGGGGTTCGTGAAGCACGAGGATCTTGCGGGGTCGCTTGTAGTCCGCCAGTTTCTGGCAACGGGTGCGGATACCGAACGTGGCGATCTTCTCCATTTCCGCCCAGGTCATCGGCACACCGCCGTTGCGTTCGGTAAGAGCCTCCTCGTCAGGATGGACAATGGCGCCGACATGCTCGCCGGGATCGCGGCCTACCCTATATCCGATGACAACGCAGTCACCGATCAACGGATCTCCGGCAATCACGCTTTCGACCTCTTCCGGATAGATGTTCTTGCCTTCACGGTTGACGATCAACGCTTTCTTGCGTCCGCGGATCGTAATCAGCCCCAATTCATCGATGGATGCCAGATCGCCGGTCTTGAGCCATTCCCCGTCAAACGCCTCTTTCGTGGCCGCCTCGTTCCTGTAGTAGCCGCGCATCACGATGGGCCCCTTCACCTGAAGTTCGCCGACGCCGGACTCATTCATGTCGGCAAGGCGAATCTCGATGTTGGGCAGCTTGTGGCCGATCGTGCCGACCTTTGCGACCTTAGGTCCCGCCACAGACACGACAGGAGAGCACTCCGTGAGGCCATACCCTTCCAGGATCTTGATGCCGAGCCCCTTGAAGCCGTTAAGCACATACACCGGACACGGAGCGCCTCCAACTACAATGAAGCGCAAGTTCGGATCGAGCGCCTTCTTCACGTTGGCGTTCACCACGCAGCCAAGGCCGATCTTCTTGAGAAGCGTCGCGGCCCTGGACTTCGCGATCTTGTCGGAAATCTTGTCGAACACCTTCTCGACGAGAAGCGGAACGGCAAGAAGGACCGTAGGCTTTACCGCCTTGAGGTCATCGGAAATCGTGCGGAGCGAGCGCATGAAGCACATAGTCGAGCCAAGCATCAGAGGCAGCACGAAGTTTCCGAGAAAGGAGAATGCGTGGAAAAGCGGAAGCACGATGAAGAATGAATCGTTCTCGTCAATCCTTTCACCGAATGCCGCGAGCGCCCCCGTGGCGTCCTCGGTGAAATTTGCATGGGTGAGCATGGCTCCCTTGGGCTTGCCCGTAGTGCCGGAAGTGTAGATTACGCTTGCGACATCATCCTCTTTGCAGACGTTCTTGTCGTACCAGCCGCAGGTGCAGCCCTGCTTCTTGAGCTCGGCAAAGTCATACACAGGAATATTGCCGATGGCCGCATATGACGGTGCGCCGCCGTCAACGATGACAATCGCCCTGAGATTCGGGAGCTCAGGCGCTATCTGCTGCATCATCGGGATGTGGGCGGCATCGGTCGTAACAACGACGGCGCCTGAATCCTTGAGGATATAATGAACCTCGTCATTGTGGAGCTTAGGATCCAAAGGCACAACGGAGATTCCGGCGCCTGAACAGGCAAGATAAACATCCATCCACTCAGGACTGTTCGGAAGTATCTGAGCAACGTTTTCTTCACGCGGCTTGAGGTCGAATTTCGAGCCGTATGCCTCGGCGGTCTTCCGTACATCCTCAAGAAACGCGGCATACGTGCGGTTCGCCCACTCCTTGCCACGGCAGAACACATGGGCAACATGGTCAGGATGCTTATCCGCAAAAGCCTCGAGAGCTGAACGTATTGTCATTGTGACATCCTCTTTCTTTTTGTTTATGCCGATAAGATAGCATATCGCATGTTTTTTTACAAGCGAAACATGACACTTTTTCGTTTTATGTCACAAGAAGAGCTTTGCCAACTTCTCGAGTTGCGCAACCTTTTCCTTGTTCTCGGCAAGTTTGCGGCGCGCTTCTTCGACGATTGCCGCCGGAGCATGCTCAGTAAACTGCGTATTTGCAAGTTTTGCCTCTGCTGACTTGATGAACCCTGCAAGCTTTGCAAGCTCGCCATCTATGCGCTTCTTCTCCGCCGCCTTGTCGACAAGGCCTTCGAGAGAGAGGTACACGGTTCCGAACGCCGTCATCTTGTTAGGCATTGCCAGATCGCTTCCGGCGCCGACGAGCGCAACACTTTCCGCGCGCATGGCGCGTTTGAGGGATTCCACCTCGCCGGCGGCGCGGGTGTCGTCCGAGGCAAGCGTAACCTTCACGAACGTGGACGGCGGCACCTTGTATTCCGCGCGCAGGGCGCGGAGCGCGGTGATCGCCTCGCGCTTGGCGTTCACGAAATCGTACACCTCCTGCGAAAGGCCCCATGCCGCCTTCTCCGCGTCCGAATATCCCGTGGGATACTCGGCTCGCATGATGGTCTCGCCTTCCTTGAGGAAGCCGAGCTGGTGGGCGATCTCCTCGGTGACGAACGGCATGTAGGGATGGAGAAGGCGCAGGGCCTTCCAGTATACATCGCGAAGAATGGCAAATGCGGCAGCCTTGTTCGGCGCATCCTTCGCATACTCGACATACCAGTCGCATATTTGCGTCCAGAAGAAGTCGTACACGGCAAGCGCACCGTCCTGGATACGGTAGCGGGAGAGAATGTCGTTCATCTTGCGGCACGCAAGATCGCAGGCCCAGAGGATGTGCTTCTCGTCTGCGGAAAGGCTCGCCGCATCGACAGACGCAAGGGCGTCCTGCGGGATGGACTCTGCATTCATCTCAAGGAAGCGGGCGGCATTCCAGATCTTCGTCGCAAAGTTGCGGCCGATCTCAAACTTCTCCTTGTTCACCTTCGTGTCGCAGTCAAGCGACGTGATGAGGGCGATGGAGAAGCGGAGCGCGTCCGCAGAGTAGGAGTCGATCAGCTCAAGCGGATCAAGCGAGTTGCCAAGGCTCTTGGACATCTTGCGCCCCTGCGCGTCACGGACAATGCCGTGGATCACGATGTTCTTGAACGGCGGCTTCTTCATGAAGTGGATGCCGGCCATCATCATGCGCGCAACCCAGAAGAAAATGATATCCTGAGCGGTGACAAGATCAGCGGTCGGATAGTAGTAGTCGAGATCGGCCGTCTTCTCAGGCCAGCCGAGCGTGGAGAACGGCCACAGCCAGGAGGAGAACCACGTATCAAGCACATCCTCATCCTGAACCAGGTCGGCAACGGTAAGCGAAGTGTTGCCGGTAGACGCCTTTGCCTTTTCGAGAGCCTCTTCGACGCTCGCCGCAACAAATACGGATTCACAACCCTTTTCGCATTCCTCGGACTTGAGGTAATACGCCGGGATCCTGTGCCCCCACCAGAGCTGACGGGATATGCACCAGTCCTGGATGTTGTTCATCCAGTTGAAGTAGATGTTCTCCCAGCGTTTCGGGACGAACTGGACCTCTCCGCTCTTGACCGCTTCAATGGCGGGTTCAGCGAGAGGCTTCATCCGCACGAACCACTGTTTCGATAGGCGACTCTCGACGACCTCATGGCAGCGGTAGCAGTGTCCGACCTGATTGTCGTAATCCTCTATATGATCAAGGAAGCCTCCCTCCTCGAGATCGGAGACGAGGGCCTCACGGCACTTGAAGCGATCCATGCCGACATACTTTTCACCTGCGAGCTCGTTCATCGTGCCGTCGCCGTTCATCACGTTGATCTCTTCAAGCTCATGGCGCTTGCCGACGAGGAAGTCGTTCGGATCGTGAGCAGGCGTGATCTTCACGATACCCGTACCGAACTCCTTCTCTACGTAATTGTCGGAAATGACGGGAATCTCGCGTCCCGTAAGGGGAAGGATGACATTCTTGCCGACAAGATGCGCGTAGCGCTCGTCCTTGGGGTTCACGGCGACCGCCGTATCGCCGGGAAGCGTCTCCGGACGGGTCGTCGCCACCATCACATAGTCCTTGTACGGCTCGCCCGCCGCGCCCTTCTCGCTGCCGACCACCGGATACTTGATGTACCAGAGGTGTCCGTGGTTCGCCTCATGCTCGACCTCGTCGTTGGCAAGTGCCGTGCCGCAGCGGGGGCACCAGTTTACGATGTAGTTGCCCTTGTAGATGAGCCCTTCGTTGTACAGGTCGCAGAACACCTTGGTGACGGCCTTTGAGCATCCCGCGTCGAACGTGAAGCGTTCGCGGCTCCAATCCGTGGAGTTGCCGAGCATGCGCTGCTGGTGGACGATCGTGCCGCCATATTGCCTCTTCCACTCCCAGACGCGGTCGAGGAAAGCCTCCCGACCGAGATCCTGACGGCGCTTACCCTCCTTCTTGAGTGCCTTTTCCACGACATTCTGCGTGGCGATGCCCGCATGGTCCGTGCCGGGAAGCCAAAGCGTGTTAAATCCGCTCATTCTGCGCCAGCGGACGAGGATGTCCTGGATCGTCTGGTTGAGGGCATGCCCCATATGAAGAATGCCGGTTACGTTTGGCGGCGGAATCACCACGGAATAGGGACTGCCCTTGCCCGGCTCGTCGCGGAAGCACCCGTTGTTCTCCCAGAACGGATACCACTTAGCCTCTGCCGCCTTTGAATCGTATCTTTTGTCCATCATTTCTGTTATTCACCTTTCAGAATGCCTTTTGCCACCGCCATCTCCTTGAACAGCGCGGCCACCAGTTTCTTGACGTCTTCAAACTTGACGTAATGCGTGACACCGTTTCCGGCAAACGCACCGAGAAGCGGCACGCCCCTCAGCTTCGCCGCCGTCTCCGGCGTCACAGTGCGCGCCGTGAACTTAAATCCCTTATCGTCGAAGTCAAACGCCCCGGACGCCCCTCCTGACGACACGGCGAAAAGCTCCGTGCCCGTCTGCGGATATTTCTCCGACAAGGCACGGCGCGCCAGTTCCTGCGTGGCGGCGAAGGCACACCATTCGTAATCCTTCGAAAACACCGCGTACGTCACCATCGGACGCCCCTCGTCCGCCGGAAGGCGCACGGTATCGGCCGAAATCTTCTCGGCTCCCGGATGATTGAGGACCATCTTGGCGACCTTGTCGATGGTGGGGTACACCATCACGACATCCGCGCTTCCCTTGCCGTCAGGATACCCCGCCCAACGGACCGGATCTGCGGCGCGCAGCTTTCCGTACATCCCCACCATCCTCTGCTGGACCAGCGACACGAACAGCATCGGCAGCATCGCGTTGCCTACAGTCTTGCCGATTGTGGCCTGGCGAGAATGAACAGCGTCAAAGGAACGCAGCTCGACAAGCCACGGCTCCGCCGCAAATGTCATCTGCGGCAATACAAGACAAAGCACCGACACAAGCACTGTTACCAGCGTCGTCATGCACACAAATCTTTTCTGAAATATCATTATGGTCGGGAATTATACCATATTCCCATTTCCGTTGAAATGCCGCGTACCGACATGCTACAGTTCAATCGTCGCCACAGCCGGGAAGTGGTCGGACGGATAAAGCTTTTCTCCAGGACGCGAATCGTTGACGGTCTCGAAATCAAGAACGCGAACGCCCTTGGAAACGTATATGTAATCAATGCGTGCGCCATATTTCTCATACGGATGGTGGCCCTGTGCGTCTTTCTTGGCATTCGCCGCCAATGCCATGGCCACCAAGACGACACCTGCAAGGAAATCTCTCCTGGATATGTTCATCTTGCACACCTTTCTTTTCTCTCTTTTGCAACTGCCGCCATTCGGTCCATCATTCTGCGAGCCAGTCGAGAACTCCCATTACGATCGCACGCGACACGCTTTTGCGTCTTGCGGGATCAAGCGAAGCCTCTTCGCCCTCCGGAAGATTGATGAAATCAACCTCCACCAGACAGCTTGGAACTGCGGGATTCCGGCACACGGCCAACGACTTCATCTTCGCACCGATGTCCTTAACAGGGTGAACCGCCTGGGCTATCTGACGCTGTATCGCCGCGGCAAGCGCCAGTCCGGCCTCATTCGAAGCATATGTGACCGTGTGGCGGGCCTCCCGGGGATTGCCTCCGACACCCGTTGCGTTGTGGTGAATGGAGATGAAGAGATCTGCCTTCTCACGAACCGCGAGCCTGGGTCTGTCATAAAGCGAGTGAGATGAATCGTCCGTACGGGTCATCGTCACCTTGAATCCGGCTTTTTGCAGCTCGACGGCAAGAGACTTCGACTGGCTCAGATTCAGGTCCTTCTCCTTGAAGCCCCTGGGGGAAAGCGCACCGGGATCCCTGCCGCCGTGTCCGGCGTCTATGACAACGTGCACGTCTGAAGGGCGGCTTCCTCTCGGCGGCCTGGCGGCAAACACCGCATTCGTCGGGATGCCAAGATCCTCGTAAGGATTGCGAGGCTTGGAGGGCTGGGCTCCCGCAGGCGGCTTGGGTTGCGGAGCCGCGACCACAAAGTTTCGCGTCACGGAACCAGACCCCTGCACAAGTTCCAGCGTGTTTGTGCCGGGCCTTGTCCTTACCATCGCAAGGAACGCCCCTGTCCTGTAGACATCAATCTCGACACCGTTCAGGTAGAGGCGCTCTTTGCGGTTTGTATCCGTCGCACCGATCACATAGGCACGGTCCGTTGCCGGCAACTTCTGGTTCTCGGCCGGGAACGTGACCAGTATCGATGCAATCAGTGCGGATACCATCGCTTTATCAGGCGAGCGACTTCATGAGGGCAAGAGCCGTGTCGAGAGCCTTCTCGAACTCCTTCTCCTCTGTTGGCCAGCCGCACTCGCACGAGACGCCGCCGGTGTAGCCGATCTGCTTGAGGGCGTCGAAGTACGGCTTGAAGATCTCGGCATCGTCAGGACGCGTGCCGGGGAACTTGCGCGTGGCCTTGCACGCGATGTGGCAGTGCTTGAGATGGCATCCGGCCTCCACGATGGAACGGGCGCATTCACGGCCGCTGATCATATGGTAGATGTCAGCCAACTGCTCGAGACGCGGACTATTGACATCACGCACGACCTGCATCCCCTGCCACACATAGTTGATGATGTTGGATTCGTTCGGACGGAGCGGCTCAATGACTATAGACACCGTCTTGAGATCCTCAACACGCTTGCAGAGAAGTCTACAGAATTCCGTATACTGTAGCAGTCCCTTCTCCGTATCGGGACGCTGCGCCCTGTCGCCACAGATATCACCGGGCACATTGCGCGCACCGCCGGAGCCGAACACGATCGTCTTCACGCCGACCTCTTCCGCGCGGCGGAGAGCCTTTTCGGCGTAGTCGAGCGCAGGGGCGAAATCGGCCTTGGGTCCGGTGATGCGGAACGTGCCGGGAATGAAACCGTTGCAGCTGCGAAGCGGAATCGGGGCGTTGAGGATGAGTTCCTTCTGTTTCTTCCACTCTTCTTCAGAGCAGGTCGGCTTGAGGATGCCGGCAACGCCTGTCTCGAAGAAGTCGTAGCCGTGCTTCTTGAGAAGCGCCGCATCCTTGAGAGGACGGCACACGCCGAAGAGCATCTTGCCGCCGCAGGCGCCAGCCTTGGCGCAGCACTTCTTCTCGCCGCTCGTCGCGCATCCGGCAAGACCCGCCGCAGCAGCAGTCACGAGGAATTCACGTCTATTCATTTCACTGTCTCCTTTGGTTTTGTGTATTTGTAAGATTCATTTCGAAAGCGTCATGCCATCCGGCACGTCTTCGCGCACAACGACCCCGGCTGCTATGTACGCACGGGCTCCGACGGCACGGTGTCCCAGCAGCGTCGCCGCAGGACGAAGCATCGAGAAGTCGCCCATCTTCGTGTCATGGTCCACGCCGGCGCGGGCGCAGACAATCGCGAACTTGCCCAATTCCGCACCGACCGACACGACGGCCTGCGGCCCCACGAACACGCCATGACGCATTTCCGCAGTAGGGGCAACGTCGGCAGACGGATCTATGATCACCGGAAAGTCGTGCCCGCGCAGGCGGCGATATATGCTTTCGCGCACGGCGTTGTCGCCGATCGCTATGTAAACCGCCGCACCTGGATGGTCGTGCGAAGCCTTCTCCACGTTTCCGAGAAGAGGATAGCCCTCAACGGAACCTGTGGCCTTGTTCGGATCATCATCCGCAAAGCCGAGAATGTTCCAGGTCATCTCACGCGCATTTATGCGCTCAAGAGTCCAGGCCGCCTCGCGGCCCCAGCCGCCGGCGCCTACAATCATTATGTCACGAACCACGGAACTCCTCCATTTCTCCGCCTCCTTCGAAAGCGGCGGGTATTGTCATGAAAAGTATCTTGATATCCATCAGCAGATTGTGATTGTCGACATACTCGACATCATACGCGAACTTCTGCCGCCATGTGATGGCGTTGCGCCCATGCACCTGCGCCCATCCGGTTATTCCAGGGCGCACCTCGTGCCGCCGCGCCTCAAACGCAGAGTAGCGAGGAAGGTATTTCACCGGCAGAGGACGGGGCCCCACCAGCGACATATGGCCGAGAAGCACATTGATGAGCTGCGGAATCTCATCGAGAGAAAGCCTGCGCAGCCATTTCCCCAGCGGAGTTGCGACTGGTTCGCCGCCGGCAGCCGCAACCATCGTCTTAAACTTCAGCACGTTGAACGGCTTGCCGCCCTTCCCGGCGCGCTGCTGGAGGAAGAACACCGGACCGCCGTCGAAAAGCACAATCAGCACCGCCACAACCGCCATAAGCGGAAGCCAGTATTCTGCGGTCAAAAGGACCAATGCTATGTCAAACAATCTTTTTGCCATTTGTCTATGGCGCGTATTGTACCATATCTGGCAAATCATCGAATGCAGGTCTCAACGGGAATCTCGCTCGCACACCTCCAATGAATCACACCGTTCCCCCGTCTACACTTCAACGAGGCAACACCGGCATGTCATTCAGTCCACCAGGTTGGGAGCTTGGTGCGTATTTCACATGTTGTGCCAGATGATGGATGCACAAACGAAGCAGCCAAGGCATGAAGGCAGTGTCCCGTCATATCCTCTACGGCAAAAGCACCGTAGAGACGGTCGTTTACGATATGCATGCCAGCAAGGGCGAGCTGCGCTCGAATCTGGTGCGTCACTCCAGTGTATATGGTCACCTCTAAAAGGGTGCGTTCCTCATTGCCCACCTGTGTCATGCCGACCGGCCTGTAAGATGTCTCGGCATGAAGAGTCTTGCCGGCAAGCGCCCGGCGTTCGGACTCCGACAGACGTGCTTTCTTCAGGTCAACCATCTTGCAATAGCCCAGTCCCGGCATGTGAACAAGATCATTCTCCAATGTCCCACCGAATGCAACGGCCCCTTCAACCAACGCCAGATATGTCTTCTTGACCGTTTGGGCGGAAAACTGGGCGCGCAGGTTCTCGAATGCCGCAGCGTTTTTGGCGACCAGCACGAGCCCGGAAGTACCGGCATCAATGCGGTGCAGGGCACCGGCCATCAATGGGCTGTCCCCGACTCCAATGCATTCCGGCCAACGTGCGACAACACCGTTCATGAGCGTCCCCATCTCCTTGCGCGTCAGAGGCTGCACGGAAATGCCGGCCGGCTTGTCAAATGCAATAAGCGACTCATCTTCAAATATGCAATGCGGACGCACCGACCTGTCCGGCGCCGGATGATTGTCCTTCGCCTCATCCAGACGCAAAACCTCAATGCATTCACCCCCGCGCAGTTTTAGACCTTTCGGTGCCGTCCGCCCGTTCACCTTCACCTGCCCATCCTCGCAGGCTTCACGGGCAAACGCCCTCGGAACAGACGGGAATCGCATAAGCAAGGCGGCATCCAACCGGATGCCGCCCTCGCCTACGTCAAATGTGACATTCTCAATCATATTGACCTGGCATGTTTCCTGGTATCGGAACCTGTCCCTCCCAACCCTGATCCCTAGCCCACGGAAGGTCAGAATCTTCAGCCGTGTCGGCGATGCAGCCGGCAACGAAGACAAGCGCCGCCAGCGTCAGCCATTTACTCAGCGAAAATGACATCGCCCTTCTCCACGGGAGACTGGCTCCAGTCACCAAGGATATCGGCAATCACGAAATTCTTGCCTGACACCGACTGGCGAAGACGCACCTTTCCGACAAACTCGCCGGCCGCGCCATTGAATCCCTTGCGAAGGATTCCAAGCGTAAGGGAAGGCAACGCATTCTGGCGAGCCGCACCAAGCATTTCCTTCATGGCCTCATCGGTAAACTCAATCACGCAAAACATGAGCTTGTTGTTCACGTCGGCGACCTTGCCCTTGTTTCCTGCAGGAAGCGACGTGACGGCAGACGTACCGGAGACCGTGGCGCCAGCGGACTGGTTCTGCTGCTGAGCCATCTGCTGCATGAGCTTCTGAAGCTGCTGAACCTTCTTCTCGAGGGCGGCGCACTCCTCCTTGGCGACGGCAGTCTCATCCTTTGCGGTGGAGACCTCGTCCTTGAGGCTGGTAATCTCGCCGGACTGCTCCTCGACACGGCTCTTGAGCTTCGTAACTTGCTCCTCGAGAACCATCTTCTCCTGATTGACCTGCGAAACCTTCTGCTTGAGCTCCTCTTCATTCACCTTGGAGGCGCGCACTTCAGGCTTGAGCCTGTTGTAGTCACTCACCTCAGCCTCAAGTTTTCCGCGAAGCTCGGCCAACGCACTGCGGGTGGTATTCAGGCAGGCCTGCTGAGCCTTCGCGCGATCAAGAAGCTGGTCCAGAAGCTCGGCCATCGTACCCTTGCCCTTCGTCATGGGCTTGTTGTAGTTGGCGACATCGGGTACCGTCTGCCCATTGCCGTCAAGAAAATAAAGCTGACGGAGCTGAAGACGAATCTGCGACGTATCCCACCTGAACGTCTCAAGATTGGCGGACTCAAGCTGAGCATTGTACTCTTCGAGAAGGTTTGACATTTCAGGCGTATCTATCTGCCGAGCCTCAATAGGGGATATATCCTTTTTCGCCTCAGGCGACACCATAGAGCGCGGAGCATCCGCCTTCTCTATGGTGTTGGCTATCTTGACTATATAATCCTCCAGCATCCGGTTGCGGTCCCCGAGAAGAGCCCGTTTGTCAAACAGACCCATTTCAAACCACAACGCAGCCGCCGCTACGATGAGAATCAGATATACGACTATGTGCAATACTTTATTCATCTATTTCCTCCACGGGTACAATAGGATACCCTAAAACGGTTTTTACTTCAAGCAAAAAAATCAACTTCTTGTTGAAACACCCAGGCTGAACCCGAAATGCACAAAGCACCGCGAGAACCTGCGTGCGGCGAGATTCGGGTTAAGGCGAACACTGCGCACCTGTTCAGCAAAGGCTGTCATAGGCTTTTCAAATCCAACGAAAGAAGGAATGCGGGATTCGTCTTTATCTTCTTCATCCCGTTCAGTACGCTCTGCATCGCGCGCTCGGACCCTGCATCGGCAAGGACGCGGCGCAGCGCCCACGTCTTCTCCATCTCCATCGGATCGAGCAGGAGGTCCTCCTTGCGCGTTCCGGACTTCTCGATATCGATGGCGGGGAAGATGCGCTTGTCCGCAAGGCTGCGGTCAAGGACAAGCTCCATGTTGCCCGTTCCCTTGAACTCCTCGAAGATCACTTCGTCCATGCGCGAACCGGTGTCGATTAGCGCAGTGGCGAGAATCGTGAGGGAACCGCCTCCCTCGATGTTGCGCGCCGCGCCGAAGAAGCGCTTCGGCCGGTGAAGCGACAGGGCGTCGACACCGCCGGTGAGAATCTTGCCGGAATGCGGCTGGACGGTGTTGTAGGCGCGGGCAAGACGGGTTATCGAGTCGAGCAGGATGATCACGTCGCGCCCGTTCTCCACCTGGCGACGCGCCATCTCGCCGGTCATCTCCGCCACGTTCACATGATGCTGCGGTTCCTCGTCGAACGTCGACGAAAGAACCATCGCCTTCGTGTTGCGCTGCATGTCCGTCACTTCCTCGGGGCGCTCGTCGATGAGAAGCACGATGAGCATCGCCTCGGGGTGGTTCGCGGTGATGGCGTTTGCGATCTTCTGCAGAAGAACCGTCTTTCCGACGCGCGGCGGAGCCACGATGAGTCCGCGCTGGCCGAACCCGACCGGAGTGAAGATGTCCATGACGCGCGTCGAGTATTCGTTGGGAGTCGTCTCGAGCACTATGCGCCTGGTCGGGAACGTAGGAAGGAGGTTCTCGAAGTGGACGATGCGCGCGGCCTCGCTCGGGAGCTTGCCGTTCACCTTAAGCACGCCGCCGAGACCGAAGTAGCGGTCGCGGTCGCGCGGGTCGCGAAGCGGACCCTCCACCGTGTCGCCGGGACGGAGCATGTGCCTGCGGATCTGCTGCTGGGGCACGAAGACATCCTCCGGGCACGAGAGGAAGTTCGTCTTTGCGCTGCGGAGATAGCCGTAGCCTTCGCGGACGATCTCGAGACATCCGCTCGCCATCACGGCGCCGCCGCGCGCAAGATAGCTGCGGATGGCATTGAAGATGATGTCGTGGCGCTTCATCGCACCGAGATCTTCGGCGTTTGCGTCCGGACACATCCGCTCGACGATCGTCGCGTTGTCCCAGGAATGGATGTCTGCAAGCTTGTATTCGGGCAGATCCGGATTGCGCGGAACCTGCTGCATCTGCGGCGGAACCTGCCTGTACTGCTGATATCCGTTGCGCCCCTGAAAACGCTGTGCGCGCTGCTGAAGCCAGCGCTGCCTCTTGGAGAGCTGCTGCTGCGCATTGCCGCCTTGCTGCCCATTCTGCTGCTGGGCGTTCTGCTGTGTCTGCTGATTGGGCTGGGCGGCGTTTTGCTGTGCCCCTGTCGCCTGCGCAGGAGCCTGAGACGCAGCCGGTGCAGCGGATTGCGTCTGTACGGAAGGCTTCTCGGAAGCCACTGGCGCGGAAGGCTCGGACCGATTCACGGGCGAGACGGGCTCCGCCGGCTTCTCGGCCTTTGGTGCTTCACTCTTTGCCGCGTTCGCCGCCGGTGCGGCAATCTGCGGCTCTGCGGCAGCCTTTGCCGCCGCCGGTTTTCTGCCACGCCTTTTAACAGGCTTCTCAATCTGTTCTGTCTCTTCTGCCATATCTATTGTCTGCCTTTCAGCCAATCAACGAGTCGCTTGGCCTCTTGTTTGAGATTTTCGGCCGAACCGTCGTTCACAACAACATAATCGGAACGTGCAACCTTCTCTTCGACGGGAAGTTGCGCTGAAAGTCGCGCTTCAGCCTGTTCCTCCGTATATCCGCGATTGGATACCATTCGCCTGATCTGTACATGGCTGGGGGAGGAAACGGCGACAATTATATCATAAACCCCTTCCCAATGGCACTCAAAAAGCAACGGAATTATCTCAACCGCCATTCGCGGCTCATCGTCCGTGGATGACGGTCTGTCGGCGAACTCGTCCAGCCGGGCCCGGACAAGCGGATGGATACGCGCCTCGAGCTCCTTGCGCTTTGCGGGATCGCGGAACACCTCGTCCGCGATCCTGCGCCGCTCTTCCGCCGGAATGATGTCGTGCACTATGTCGTCGGCGTCGATGGTCTCGACGCCGAGTTCATTCAGGTACTTGGCAAGCAGCGACTTGCCGCAGGCGATTCCGCCGGTAAGAGCAATGCGCATGTTCAGTTGATCCTTTCGAGACATTCATCGAGCTTGCGCCTGGTGGAGGCCTTGGGCCAGAAGCGCCCAGGCGCATCGATCGACGCCTTGAACATCCTGACCGCATTCTCCCAGTCGCCCTCCACCATATATGCGGTGCCGAGCGCGTCAAGCATCATTCCCCGTCCATCCAGCGAAGGGTCTTTGGCGACATCCGCGCCGAGCCGTTTCACCTCCAGGAAATCGTCCCAGTTTCCGCGCGAGGCAAGCGCATAGGCAAGACGGTACTTGACGTACTCCCGCGGACGCAGGGCCAAGCTTTTGCGATAGAGTGCTATGCCCTTGTCGAAGTCCCTGAACCTTGCGCACAGCGCATCCCCCACATGCACCATGGCGCGCGGATGGAGCGGATCGCACTCAAGCGCCCGCCGATGCGCCGTGTGGTCGTCGCTCCAGAAACGGGTCTGACGGAACGCCGCAACCGCATATGCCGCGACGGCCAGCACCATAGCCCTGCGGAGCGCCGCACGGGAGGCAAGCCTCGCGGCACAGGACGGCACTGGCACGAGTGCGGCAAGGAACACAACGGACATCGTCGGCAGATACGCGAATCTGTCCGCGTGCGCCTCGATTCCGAAGGAACCCAGAAGCCCCAGAGTCGGCACGAGCGGAACAATGAACCAGACGAACGAAAACACGCATGCGGCCGATACGCACGAGATCCGCCAGATGCGAACCCGCACGGCGACCGACAGCGCCGCAAGCGCAGCCAGCGCAAGGGCGATGAGATTGCCGACTCCGCCCAAAGGCATGATTCCCTCCACTATCCGGCAATCGACGTGAAGTCCGGACGGCCAGACCGTCGCACGCACGTAAAACCCGAGCGCGGAAAGCGCATGGACGATTCGGTGGTGCAGCGGCGCGGCGAAAAGAGCGACCGCCTCCTGCCCGGCCACATGCGTCTGCGAATACGCGGCGGCAATGGCAGTCCCGCCGGCAAGAACGAACATCGCCGCATAACACGCCCTGACCGGCGGCGTAAAGCGACAGCCTTCGCGTCCCTGCTCCGCACCGAATCTCAACAGCAGGTGAAGCGCCAGCGCAAGAACCGGGAAACACATGGCCGACGGCTTGGAAAGGCATGCGGCGGCAAACAGCAGCAAAGCGGCAAGGCGGAACAGCCCGATGGCAACAGGCCTGCCTTCATCAACCAGCGACCTTAACCAGAATACCATCGCGGAAAGCGAGAAGAAGCCCCACAGCATTTCCTTGCGGCAGGCAATCCAGGCTACAGGTTCCGCCCGCAGCGGATGGATCGCCCAGAACAGGACGGCAAGCAGAAGCGCGAAAGAAGACCCTCTGCCGCCGGCAACCGCACCCACCCGACGCGCAAGATGGAACAGCATAACCGCATTCAGGGCATGAAAGAGCACATTCACAAGATGCATCCACACGGAAAGCGTAACGCCGAAGAACCTTGACAGTTCAATGTCGATCATGTACGAAATGTACGTGATCGGCATCCATATGCCGCCGTGACTGAAGTTCGTGAAGCTCTCAACGACATTGGACAGCGAGAGTCCTGTCGCGACAAATGGATTCCGGAACGTATATCCGGCGTCATCCAGTCCAATGTACGAAAAACCGGCGGTTCCGGCAAACACCGCAAGAACCGCAAAAACAGTCAAAACATATGGGAGATATCTACTCACCTGACTGCAATCTCTCCGCGCCTTCACAGAATCGAAAGCGAAATGTTTGCAATTGTACCACATCCTCCATTTCACAGGATAAGATTTAGTTGTTTTCCTCCTCTGATTGTTGATGCGCCGAACGACAGAATGCCCTCACTTGCCGATGCCAGCCTTATTCTGCCTCAATCGCCCCGACAGACAGAGGGAAAACACCCTGAATTTATCACACCCCCACTTCCCATGTCGAAAGCCGTCACATGCAACGCCGAACAGCCGAGAGAACCGAATCCACAGCTTCAGACTCCGGTATTTTCCCCTGCAGTTCGCCGCCCTCATACAGAAGAAACACCCCATCGCCGCCACATAGCGCAATATCGGCGCCTTTTGCCTCTCCCGGCCCATTAACCACACATCCCATCACTGCGATCTTGGGAAATTTCAAGCCGCGGCGCCCGAACTCCGCCGCCAGCCCCGCAAGACCTGACTCAACGGACTCCGCCACACCCTTGACATCACACTTTGTGCGGCCACAGGTAGGGCAACTCGTCACTGACGGTCCTGGCGACCGCATGCCAAGCGAACGCAATATCTCAAGACCGACAGCAATCTCTTTTTCCGGCGTGTCGGTCAGCGAAACGCGAATCGTATCGCCAATTCCTTCCGAGAGCAGAATGCCAAGCGCGACAGAGGAATGAACGGTGCCGCGCATGAACGTACCGGCCTCCGTAAGTCCTACATGAAGCGGCAGATCGGTCCGTTCCGCCAGTTCTCGGTAGGCGGCAAGGGTGTCTGCCACATTAGACGCCTTCACGGACACGACAATATCGCGAAAACCCTCATCTTCAAGAAGCTTCACGTGCTTCAGCGCAGACGACACGAGAGTCTCGCCTTTTTCAAGGCTTCCACCATTCACTCCGATCCTGATCGGGATTCTCTTCGCCATCGCCGCGCGGGCAACGGCCTGTACACGATCACGGCCTCCGATATTGCCGGGGTTGAGTCTCAACGCATGTACACCATGCTCTCTTGCCGCCAATGCACAACGATAGTCGAAATGGACATCGGCGACCAACGGCACTGGACTTTTCTTTGCGGCCGCGCCGAGCACTTTAGCCGCATCGATATCCGGAACCGTCAAACGCACAATGTCAGCCCCAGCCTTCGCACAACTTTCAAGATGCGTCACAATAGACCGGAGATCATGAGGATCGTCCGCAAGCATAGTCTGTACGCTGACTGGAGCATTACCACCGATCGGCACCTTGCCGACATGCACTTGCCTCGTATTCCTATCCATAGTTACAGACACCCCCTTCATTGACTTCCAACATCCTCCTGTCGGCAAATGTCGCCGAGGCTGAGACGAGGTGAGGTATAGCCCCAGCCTTGGTCACCTTGACCGACGCCGCCCGGACTTTTGGATCGGCGATGCACAGGTCATGAACCACCTTTGCAGCACGTTCTATCATGCGGCACTCTGCCGACACAAGAGCATTGCGGATATGTTCGGTGAGAGCCGCATAGTCAACCGTATCCTCAAGGTTGTCGCTTGTTGCCGATCGGTCGCAGATGTCAAGCCTGACGTCCACCATCAGTCTCTGTGTGCGCAGACGCTCATCCGGGCGTTCCCCGATAATGCAGTCCACGTCAATGCCATTAAGCTCCAGCAGCATTTCTCGCCTCCGTTTATCGCCTAGAGAATTCACAGCCGCAATACAACTGCCGATAGAGACCAAGTTCGGCGGCACGCTTCACAGATATCTTGAACCCCTCTTTCTTCTTGAAATCCTCCTTGAGGAATCGGGGATCGACCGAAGAGGAGAACACAACCGCACTCGGCTTGTGCGGGCTGACCGTCAGCGAAGTGCAGAACGAGTCGCAGCCACAGGCCTCAAGATATTCTACCGTCTTCGCAAGGTTGTAGCGGAAGCAGCGTTCGCACCGGCGTCCCTTCTCCGGCTCGTCTTCAAAACCGGCGGCAACCTCGCGAAGCCATTCTTCATGGTCATACGGGGCCACCACCAACTCAACGCCCTCGGCCTCGGCCAGTCTGCGAGCCGAAGCCAGACGCTTCTCAAACTCCTCGCGCGTGTCGATGTTGGAGTTCGCGAAGCACATTGCAACAGCATGTCCCGCGTCTTTAAGACGCGGGACGCATGCCGACGCGCAAGGTCCACAGCAGGTATGCAAAAGTACTTTGCGCATTGTACGCTGCATTTATCCGCAGAGCTTTTCCTTGCGCGAGTAGAATTTCTTCGCCGCTGCGGAGAGTTTCTGCGACTCCGGAAAGTTCTCGGGCTCGAGAATCTTCGCCAGATCGTCAAGCATGCCACGCTGCTTTGCCGTCAGGCGCTGCGGGACCTCGAATACGATCCGCACCACGAGATCGCCCGTACCCATTCCGCGGAGGGAAGGCATGCCCTTCCCGCGGAGGCGGAAAAGCTTTCCGTTTGGCGTGCCCGAAGGTATCTTGAGGTTCGCGACGCCTTCCGGCGTGGGAACGTCGACCGATCCACCGACCGCCGCCACGACGGGAGACACAGGAACGTCGACCGCAAGATCAAGTCCGTCTCGGACGAAAATCTCGGAATCGCGCACGCGCACGACCACATAAAGGTCGCCCGGCTCGCCACCACGAAGACCGCCGCCGCCCTTGCCGGAGAGACGCAGACGCGACCCGGTATCCACGCCCTTCGGAATCCTGAGCGAGACCTGGCGCTTCGAGCGCATCTGCCCTGAGCCATGGCACGACGGGCAAGGCTGCTCTATGACCGAACCTTCGCCGCCGCATTTCGGACACGTCTGGCGCACCTGGAAGAAGCCGTTTCCGCGCACGACCGCGCCGCGTCCTCCGCAGGTCGAACATGTCGTCCGCCTGGATCCCTTCGCCGCCCCGGAACCGTGGCACTGGTCGCACTCCTCGGGAAGCGTCAGGTCCAGCGTGCGTTCGCTGCCGAAAAGGGCCTCCTCGAAATCGACCTCCAGCTCCATCGACATGTCGGCGCCGCGCTGGGGGCCTTCAGGATCCGCCTGACGTCGACCACCGCCGAACATGCCGCCGAATCCACCAAAACCTCCGCCGCCCATTCCGCCGCCGAAGACGGAGTTCAGGATGTCCCCGAGATCGATATCCTGGAAATGCGAGAAATCCCTGCCGAAGTCAAAGCCGCCCGGACCGAAATTCACGCCCTGATGTCCAAACTGGTCGTAGCGCTGGCGCTTTTCGTCGTTCGACAGCACCTCATATGCCTCGGACGCCTCCTGGAACTTGGCCTTGGCGGCCTCGTCTCCGGGATTGCGGTCGGGATGGTACTTCATCGCAAGCTTGCGGTAGGCGGACTTGATCTCGTCCGCGCTCGCAGACTTGGACACGCCAAGCACCTCATAGTAGTCTCTCTTATCTGCCATGACGGAAAACTGCCTTCGCTATTTCGCGGGACCCGACGAAACGACCACCTGCGCCGCGCGCAGGAGACGTCCGTTCAACATCCATCCCTTCTTCACCTCGGTGGAGATCCGGCCCTCTTCCACATCGTCAGACGGCAATGTGGCGATTGCCTCGTGGCGATTCGGGTCCAGCTCTTCGCCGACAGACTCGAACGGCTCCGCGCCATGATCCTTGAGCGCCTTGAGAAAGCCTTCGTAGGCAAGCTGTACGCCCTTCACGAACGGATCCTCCGGATCCTTCGCCTGCCCTATCGCAAGCGCAAGATTGTCCGCCGTGACAAGCATATCCTTGACCGTCTCCGACGCGGCGAACTTCACAAGCTCCTCACGGTCACGCGAGACGCGCTTTCGGTAGTTGTCGAAATCGGCGAGCATCCGGGCATACATGTCCTTCCAGTCCGGCTCAGACGCAGTCTCCGATTCCGCCTCATTGGCCGGTTCCGCGCCATTCTCCGGACCCTGCTCCACGGCAGGTTCCCCGTCCGCAGCAACCTCTTCCGCGCCATTCGCACCAGACGTCTCCGGCTTTTCCTCCGGAGACGTCTCTGCGCCCGCAGTCTCTTCAGCGGACGTCTTCTTTGACTCTTCCTCGCTCATCATTCCGTAATCGTGTTTTTTGCTTCATTGACGCGCATCTTGCGCCCCATGTAATCCTTCTCGGAATAGGCTGCGATGGCCTTCTCCGCCTCTTCTCGGTTCGGCATGACGACGAAGCCGAAACCCTTGGACTTGCCGTTGAAACGGTTCGTCACGATCCTAGCCGATGCGACCGCGCCATACTCCGTAAAGAGAGCCTTGAGCGCATCATCCGTAAGATCGTAGCTGAGATTGCCGACATATATCTCGACGCTTCCGGCAGGAACAGGCTGACGGGCCGACTCCTTGCGCGAAGCCGGCTGACGATCCCTGCGACGATGATCGCATTCATGGTGCCTCTTGCCTGCGCACTTGCATCGTTTCGTGAGCCGCCCTGCGACAAATCCGACAACAAACGCACCTGCCACTGCGGCAATGGCATGCGGAGTGCATTTTGCCGCACATGCCGCGGCAAGCATAAGTGAACTGATACTCATGTTTCTTTTCCTTCTCTTCTTGTGTTAGGCTCCCAGGAAGCCGTCGAGCTTCTTCAACCGGGAGGGATGACGCAGTTTACGCAGGGCCTTCGCCTCTATCTGGCGGATGCGCTCGCGCGTCACATTGAACTGTTTTCCGACCTCTTCGAGCGTGCGGGAGAAGCCGTCGGTCAAACCGAAACGGTAGTCCAGCACCTGACGTTCGCGGTCAGTCAGCGTCGTCAGTATCTCCTGCAGCCGCTCGCGGAGCATCGCATACGCCGTCTGCTCCGATGGATTCTCGGCTGTCGTGTCAGGGATGAAATCGCCATACTTGGCGTCATCCGAGTCTCCGACCTTGGACTGCAGGGAAATCGGTTGCTGCGCCATGCGATAGACCTTGCGGACGTCCTCCGGAGACATCTCCATTTCGACCGCCAGCTCCTTCTCCTGAGGTTCGCGCCCAAGCTTCTGGATGAGCTTCTTCTGCACACGCATGAGCTTGTTGATCGTCTCGATCATATGCACAGGGATGCGGATGGTGCGGGCCTGGTCGGCAATCGCACGGGTCGCCGCCTGGCGAATCCACCACGTCGCATACGTGGAGAACTTGTACCCCCTCTTGTACTCGAACTTCTCCACCGCCTTCATGAGGCCCGTATTGCCCTCCTGGATGAGATCGAGGAAGGAAAGTCCGCGGTTCATGTACTTCTTGACGATGGAGATGACGAGACGGAGGTTCGCCTCGACCATCTTTGTGCGGGCGTCCTGCCCTCTGCGGAGGACGGTGCGCAACACGTCGAAATCAGTAAGGAACTCGTTCGGCGGCATGCCGAACACCGACTCGTATCGAGCGATGCGGCCGCGCACCTCCTTTAGCTCCACCTCTCGCTTCTTGCTTGGACGCAGTTTCTTGAGCTGCTCCTCGCGGGCAAGCTGCTTCTTGTACGGAAGATAGAGCTTCTCATCGGCCTCATTACACAGCTGTTCAAGGACCTTCTGCTTAAAGTTGAGTTTGTCGAACACCCTGCGGAGAGACCCGCGCACCAATGCAAGGTTCTTCTCTGCGGCCTTTAGTTTCGGCGAATTGGGCGAGGTGCGGGTCTTGACAAGGGCGACATACTCCTGACTTACTACCGCCAGTTTGTTGCCGATGTCTGCCAACTGCTTGCGGAACTTCGGAAGCTGCGCCATGTAGGCGTCACGGTTGTCGTCGAACTTGTCCGTCACAACGCGGTCGAAACGCTCATCCATGTGCTCCAGCTTATCCAAAAGCTTCGCGTACATCTTCGGCGCGAAGGTAAATCTGTTGAACAGCTCCTTCGCGCGAACCTCCGCCTCCTCTATGCGCATGCATATCTCAACCTCCTGCTCACGGGTGAGAAGCGGAACCTGCCCCATCTGGTGCAGATACATGCGGATCGGATCGTCCGGCATGTCCGACTGCTTGCGGCCAGGCGCATTCTTCTGATCCTTGTTCGCACGGTACGATTCCACCGTATCGGCATGTATGACATCCACATTGAGAGCTTGAAGTATCATGAGATACTCGTCGGCCGTGGACTCGTCCTGCACCGTCTGAGGGACGATGGAGTTGAGCTGCTCGTACGTGACATACCCGCCGTTCTTCTCGGCGACCTGCTTCACCTCCTGGATAACGGCATTGCGCTCTTCGGCGCCAAGAACGCTGCGTCCCTTGAAATCAGACATGACGTCAACGCTCTCAGGATCGTATTCGTCGGAATTCGCCGTCGTAGGACCAGCCGCGGGCACGACTTCATCGATGGCGATGTCGCCCTTGGCAGAGCCGTCACCGTCCTCATCGGAAGGCTGCTGGTTCTCAATGCGATCCGCCTGCTTGGCAACCTCCTCAAGGTCCAGTCTGCTGGCTTCCCGCTCCTCAGCCTCCATGCTTTCGTCCAAAAGGGCCTCGTCAGGGGCGTTCTCCTCCTCTGACTCGGCAGAGGCAAGCTCGGGACTCTCCTCGTCCTCCACGAGCCTGTAACGACGGGATTTCTTCATCGACCCCTCTCCATTAGAGGACTGGACAGACTTTTTGGGCATCTTGACCGTCTTCTTCCCAGACTCTTTTTTGTTTGCCACCTTGATTGTTTTTTTGGAAGCCATCACTTCTCCAGACTACAATTCGACTATATGATGAAATGTCAAGGAAGCAATATATCATTTCCCATTGACAGATGCAAGTGTAAAATCACAAAAAAAAGGGCTCTTCGTGCATGAGTGTGGGTCGGTTCATGCCACCTCCTGACGAGATTTCCCTTTGTTCATGCGCATCGGAGCGTTGCAACTGGGCCACGGGATTGTGATGTTCGAGCAGAACAGCATTACGAG
>SUVZ01000191.1 GCA_015061765.1 Lentisphaerota bacterium | reverse complement strand
CAGAATCAAAAGCGCCGCCGGAACAACGGCAAGCCGCTTCGGCAATGGTTCATGCACAGCGACAGGACTGCCCATCGTCATGGAGAGGCCAACCTTCATCATCGCCGCGAACACGATGAACAACAAGACAAGAACCGTTGCCGACACCCATACTGGAGCCGAAAGCACAAGACCAAGCTCGGAGAAGAAAAGGACAGACGGCGGCATTCCGCAGATGAGGATGAGTCCGGTCATCCAAAGCATTGCGTGCCCCTTCATCGACACACTCAGCCCCTGCACGACGGAGACCGCGCGTGTACGGAACGCCAGAAGAAGATTCCCCGCTGTCTGAAAGAGAAGCGTTTTCGTGAGAGAATGGGCGACGATATGGGCAAAAAGCGCTGGCATCGCCACTCTTCCGCAATATGGACAGAGCGAGAACAGCACCATTATGAGCCCCATGTGCTCGACCGACGAATAGGCGAGAAGACGTTTGAAGTCCGTCTGGCGAACCATAAAAACGGCACCAACGGCGACAGAAAGGATACCTAGCGCGAGCATGGCATTGTCGCAGAACGGCGCGGCGGCATCCGGCATCATTTCACGGAAGCGGACGATCGCGAAGAAAGAACAGTTCAGAAGCGCTCCGGAAAGGAGTGCCGAAACCGGTGCGGGGGCTTCGGAGTGAGCGTCCGGAAGCCATGTATGGAACGGAGCCAAGCCCATCTTTGTTCCATAGCCGGCAAGAACGAATGCGTAACCGGCCATGTACCAGCGCACATTTCCTGTCGACTGGGCATGCAGGACAAGCATTGTCCCAAAGAGCGCGAATGCGATTCCGATGGAGCAGATGAGCAGATATTTCCACATCGCCTCAAGGCTTCCCTTGTCGTTGTGGTACGCGATCAGCGGAGCGGACACGAGCGTGGTCAGTTCAACCGCCACCCACATCAGCGGCACCGACGGTGCAAGCAGTGCAGACATCATCGCCCCGAAGAAGAGCGTGACGAGAGTGTAGTAGAGCCAATGCGGCATGTGACTGCCGCCCTCGCGCCGCGCCGCTTCGGGAAGATACAAGAGACTCTGCGCCAGATTCGCCACGAACAGCAGCGGGGTGAGAACAACGAGAAGCTGTTTGATTTCCGATTCCATGTCAGTCGTGAACGTGATCGTGTTTATGGTGAGGATGCATCAGATGCGTGTCACCAAGGTGATTGAGCTGATCCGTATCGGTCGAAGAGAACGTCCGGTTGATCTGAAAGATTGCGATGCCGAGAATGAACACCAGGGCGAACACATCAAGAAGGATGCCCAGTTCGACGACAATTCCATATTCAAGGAGAATGCCGGCGCCGAACAGGGATATGCCGTTCTCCAGGACAAGGAATCCCAGCACCTGCGTAATCGCCTTCTTGCGGGCGCAGATGAGGAGACAGCCGGTTCCCATCGTGGTGAACGCGACCGGAATTGCAAGTTCCGACGCAATCGTCTCGTGGACATGCAGGAGACGTCCAATGGCGAAGCCTCCGACCGCCATCAGAAACACAATGAACCGAGACATCTGGAACGACACGATAGGTTCAAGCTCGCGTCGTGTCCGCGCCTTGCGCACCGCATAGTTGAGGAGCATCGGAAGCGCCACGCCCTTCACGAGCGAATTCACGACCGCAATGATCCAAATCCTGAGTCCGGGGCATCCGTCCGACTGCCAGTCCCAAAGAAATGCCGGGAGTATTCCCACTATCCATCCCTGCATAGCCACAAGGCGTATCGCATATTTGAGACGGCTCGCGCCTGCAAGCGCCAAATCAGCGATCAGGAACAGGGCCAAGGCTATTTCAGAAAGCGTAAGCATGGTTTTTCGTTTGAATCAGAAACAGACAAAAAGGAGGACCGCAAGTGCAGCGATGAGCGCGGCACCCATGAGGGTCTGCGGCGATTTCAAAAACCGCATCCGCGCCATTATGGATTCGATCACGCCGGTCGCCACGGAAAGAATCGCTATTCCCGAGAACATCACGGCCACATGTTTCCAGCCGCAACCGAAACCGGGCATGAACATCATGACGAGAAATGCCGCCAGAAGCTCGAATTTGAGCGCCGCGCCGTAGAGGGCGAACGCAAGGTCTGGTCCACCGACGTCAAGGAGCATCGCCTCGTGTATCATGGTAAGCTCAAGATGCGTTTCCGGATCGTCAAACGGCACACGGCAGTTCTCAAGCAGGAATACGGACAGAAACGCCATGAACACGAGGACAAGCGGGATGACGTTCGCCTTCCACGATTCCGGCGTAATGCCCGACAGAACCCCGGAAAGAGATATGTCCCCTGTAAGAAGCACGAGAAATCCAAGTACGGTAAACACTATCAGTTCGGCGATCGCAGAGAACTGCACTTCGCGCGACGCACCCATTCCCTCGAACGCATTGCCGGCGTCAAGCGCACCGATCACCGTAAAGAAACGTCCGGCGGCAAGCAGATAGAAGAAAAGCGCGGCCGGAACAAGTGAAGCGATTCCGCCGCCGCCAATCCATGGAAACACGATCACGGCAACGACGACCGCGCCAAGGGACGCGCTCTGGGCAATGTCGAAAAGCCACATGGAATGTTCGGGACGCGGGCACGACTTGCGGAGCAGTTTGCAGATGTCGAAGTAGAGACGCAGAAAGCCCGGTCCTCGGCGACCGCCAAAGAAAGCCTTCGTCTGATTGACGATGCCGATGAAAAGCGGCGCCAGCACGGCCGCAAGTATGATGCACAGGATATTCATGACACAAGGGCGGACACGAGCAGCGCAAGCACCGCAATTAGGATTATGAGGATGTAGAGATGCAGCGAGCCGCTTTGCAGCAGATGCACCCTCTGAAAGAGCCGGGCGGCCTTGGTGAACAGCGGACGCCAGAATCCTCCGATAGCGATATCGCCGGTCTCGGTCACAATCGCCGCGTCGGACGGCGACGCAGGATCGCCCTTGAACGGCAGGACGTGCCGCCGGGTGCGGAGCAGCGGACGGAAAAGGTCGACGATCGGCTGCGTGAACGCGGTTGCCGTATAGGCCATACGTGCGGTCGGCAAGTCGTAGCCGCAGTCCCACACCGGCAGCCTCGGCTTCTGCGCTCCGCGCGGACACGCAAAGCGGCGGACGAGAAGAAACGCTCCGGTGATTGCGGCGAACACCACACCGAGAACCGCCGCTGCGGCCAGAATGTCCGTCGCAAAACCGCCCGTCATGCGATGCACGAAGACAACCGTCCCCGGAATCATCGCAATGGAGAGGATAGTCAAGAAAAGTTGAGATATCCACATCCTGCGAGGTGTCTCAACAGCATCCGCCGCCGCTCGGGAACGAGGCTCGCCGAGGAACACTCCGCCAATCGCCTTGGTGTAGGCGGCAACGGCGAATCCACCGGTGAGGGAGAGCGACACGGCCACAAGGAAACCTGCGGCAACGAGCATCGGATCACCCGTCCTTATCGCCGAAAACGCTCCGATGTAGATTGCGAGTTCGCCAAGGAATCCGTTCAGCGGCGGCAATCCGGAAAGACCAAACGCATTCACGGCAAAGAGCGTACCGGTGAACGGCATGCGCCGCATAAGCCCGCCCATCCTATCCTGGTCAAGAGTGCCGGTCTGCCGCAAAACGGAACCGGCGGCAAGGAACAGCGACCCTTTGAGGAACGCATGGTTGAGTACATGGACGAGCGCACCGGCCATGCAGAGCGCGGCAAGGGGATTCTCCGCGTCTTTGCCGGCGATAAGCGCGGACAGTCCGAACCCCATCGCGACCACGCCCATATTCTCGACGGACGAGAACGCCAGAAGACGCTTCAGGTTCGCCTGAGGCAGTGCAAAAAGAATTCCGCCGACCGAACCGACCGCTCCAAGGGTGAGAAGCACCCATCCGCACAGTTGGGCGTTGTAGGGATCCATGCCGTCAACATGGAAGAACTTCAGAAGCCCACAGAAACCGAGAGGGATCATCGCGCCTGACATGATTGCCGAAGCCGGAGCCGGAGCGGCGGGATGCGCTTCGGGCAGCCAGGCATGGAACGGCGGAAAGCCGATTTTGAGCCCAAAACCGATCACAGCGCATATGAACGCTCCGATCCACGCATCTGGACGCATGAGCAGCGCACCGGCAAGCATTAGAGCGCACGCGCCGGCATGACAGGCGAGAAGATATATCCATGTCGCCCTGCGGACGCTCTTTTCCTTCGATTCGAACGCCACGAGCCCGGCGGAAGCAAGCCCCATGGCCTCCCATGCCAGAAGGAACGGCAGTTTGCCGTCCACAAACACGACAGCGGACATCGCCGCGACGGTGGCGGCGAAGAAGCACCAGAATCGCGGCAGATGACGCCGCGCCTCGCCATGAATATAGGCCGTCGCATGAACTGCGGCGGCCCCTCCGACTGTAAGGATTGGTATTGCAAATATGGTCGCTATGGACATCATGGAGCCTAACCTCCAACAAAATTTGTCCGCATATTCTACTCTTTCAAAATCAAAATCTCAATGCCCGTCTTGGAAAATCTGTTGAAGAAAGGAGAAACAGTCCTGAAACAATGTAAAAGCGTCAATCACAACTTATGTAAAACGCATATCGCCGGCAGGTTGAAGCCGACGGCGGAATAGATGGGCTTTTCAAGTTCTTGGAGGCTAAGGTGTGCCGATTGTGATGCCGCCGCCAACAAAATGAGAATTCGGTTCGGACCAATTCTCACGCACCCACCAAAACCGCGCTATTTCACACAATCCACTGTTATACAAGCAAGATTATCATTCTTTCCAAGGCATCTGACAGTTCCTGAACCCTTGTTCGGAATCCATATGAGCATATGTGAACCGAGGTTGTTGATGCTTATCCCATACGTATCGCCAAGGTCTTTTAGCAGCACAGCTTCACCGGTGGTCGGAACTGTTGCAGTGCCGGGAACAAACCAATGCCGCCTCGGTAAAGTAAAACGGCATCGCCTTCCTTTATTAGTCTGGGGAGGTTTGCCGCAAGTGCACCTGGATGTCCCGGTCCGGTCGTGCCAAGATCCTTGAATCCGGCAAGCGGAATTCCATTGAGTGATACGGATGAGGGCGGTGTCCCTTTCGAGTAGCGAAGCGTCATCATGGAGCCACCCCCCCCCGTGAATGCCAAGTATTCTATTCTCCGCTTCGGCTTGGAATATCGAGGGATTCGAACCGGAACGCGCTGCCCATCGGATGTCGTCAGCACAAGGTCGCACGGACGGGACCGTTCAGTAAAGTTGAACTGGAAAGCCGCGTATCCACCGGCTGGAATATCGGGAGACGGATAGAACTGCCACCACCGGACACCGGAAACAGATGGAACAGACATACGGCCCTTTTTGCTGCCCACATCACGGCGGAATACGTCTAGAGCCTTTTGCGCCGAAGGAACAATTTTCGGGAGTTCCGTCCCATCCAGTTCCGCTTTAACAAATGAAACTGGTTTCTTCGTACCGTTACGAACAACCACCTCCACCGTCTCCGCCCCTGCATTGCCAACCGATGCCATATACCGCACCGCCGCAACGGAAATCCCCTGCTTTTCTCCGTCATCTGGCACAGATGCCATCCGGTACCCTGCCACCACAAACAAACACATACAGACACGCAACAATCTCATATGCAATTCTCCTTTAACGGCAAAACACATTATCCACAAATCCATCCTTGTCAACATAGATGAGATACCGCTTCTCTGGAGTCGAATATAGATACGCACTTTCTTTTATCTTTGGGATTTGTCCATTCATAATCCCCAATGTGAGAACCTTGACTTCCTCTCCCGGAGCAAACACTCTATGTGGCACACCGATGTTTTCTTTGACCTTCTCTATGGAATATTCCCCTGCAAGAATACGCATCATCCTGAAACTGCGCCGAACCATGATCTGCTCCCTAACGAGATAAGCCACCAAGACCGCATTTGCAACGAGAGAAACCATCAGCATCGACAGTTTCAGAATTAAAGTGAATTTGCCGACATTTCCTCCATCGGTTTTCATGATTGGCCTCCTGTCATCGTCTCACACCATCGTCTCCATACATACCATCTGAACTGTAGAATCGCAGATGCTCAACATACCCGTCACTGCCGACATGCACCAGAAAAAAGCCCGGTGGGAATCGAGCAGAGAAACTATAGGCCTTGTGCGACACCGGATAGAACTGTGCTGACGGATGAATCAAGAACGCCCCTTCAACGGCAGGATTCTCGCCTTTTCTGACAGGGACACACTCACGTCCTGAACCGATCAGCTTCTCAATCTCACTAAACGGCAAGCCAGATGCCAAAACCTCAAAAGTATTGACCGACTGATATGATAAAGGGCCAAAACAAAGCACCCAGATCAAAAACAAAGCGACTGCGTTGACTATTATTGAAATGGCAATAAGCCCATAAATCCAGTTGCATTTGCCTTGCGGCACTTTCATTTTCAAATTCTCAATCATAGTAGCATAAAAACCTATCGATTGTTCCGTCTTTATTGATATACACAAAGAAACGGGCGGATGACGGCATTGCGTAGAAATAAACCTTATGCTCTATTGGAAACACGGATTCCTTGCGGCATCCAGAAGTCCGGACAGGGAGCTGTTCATTTGGAAGATAGACATGAGGCTTCCGCCCCATGAAGCGCACAAGCTCCTCCGCCGTATGCCGTTCGGCAAGGAAACGAAACACCTTCAAATCGCGGCCATGGCAGCGAAACTCCATCATCAGAAAACCGGCAAGCAGAAGATTCAAGCCCAATGAAATCATGAGCACGAGTCCACCTATCCCAGACATAGAACTTATTTTAAATTCAGTCATTCCATTGATCCTCACATTTACAAGCATCTTCACATGATGGGGAAAAAGGATTGAGGCTTGCCATTATACCAACAAGATTTGATTGTATATCCCTTAATGCACTGCCCAAATTATTTCCGCCGTCTCCGCCCCTGCATTGCCAACCGATGCCATATACCGAACCGCCGCAAGGGAAATCCCCTGCTTTTCTCCGTCATCTGGCACAGATGCCATCCGGCACCCTGCCACCACTAACAGAAACATACAGATACATAGCAATCTCATATTAATCAACTCCAATTATCAATGCAAATCAAAACATTTTCCAGGAACGCTAACATCATCCCGCCCCAAAACTTAAAT